>CAZONZ010000044.1:6130-16022 GCA_964581005.1 uncultured bacterium | reverse complement strand
AAATCGAAGATTATGGCGTGGGTCTTATAGCCCCCCGAACCCCCCAGGAGATAACTCTTCCACGGCATTGTTCCCCTGCAACCGCATTGTCTCCAGAAAGCTGAACATCATGGCAACCAGTTGACCTCCCTAATGATCTTAGTAATCAGAAAGTGCTGCTTCCGTGATCTGTAGGATCTGATCAAAGCGGAAATTATCAACCCAGGTAGCGAGTCCTTGCTGCAGTGGGATGGCCGTCTCTGGGATTTGATCCAGGAGTTGTAAGACGAGATCTGGATCCACTTGCACAGCCGCTTCCTGCAGAGCCACGATCCAATCCAAGGGCATCACCGTCAACGCTTGCGGATCGAGCTCAACCTCTGCAGATCCTATCGATCCAACTTCTGCATCCTCATCTCGGCTTTCGTAGAGGTACTGAACTCCCAACGTCTCCGCCATCTTTTCAAAGATCCGATCTTCACGCAGAGGCTTAGCCACAAAATCATCGCAGCCCGCCGCCAGAATACTGGCCCGTTCATGCTCAAACGTACTCGCTGTCAGCGCAATGATCACCGTAGCTTGCCCCTGGATCGTAGCTTTGATCTGCCGAGTTGCCGTATACCCATCCATCACCGGCATTCGCATATCCATCCAGATCAAGTGCGGTTCCCACGCTTGCCAGATCTCGATCGCCTCCTGCCCATTCACCGCAACCCTGGTCTCAAACCCAACCACGGTTAACAGTTGCGCCAGCAGATCTCGATTTTCCTGCTTATCATCCACTACCAAGATCCGAAATACAGGCTGATCGGGAGCTAAACCCATTACTCGCGGTTTCGGTTGAACGGATCGCACCTGACCTGGATCCGCTAACTCGATCTGAATATCAAAACGAAAGAGGGATCCATGCCCAACTTCACTCTGAACTCGGATCTCACCTCCCATTAACTGGATAAATTGAGCACTAATACTTAACCCTAACCCGGTCCCTTCCTGTGCCCGCACACCGCTACTGCTTTGGAAAAAGGGTTGAAATAAATTTTCTAATTCAGTAGCTGCGATCCCCTCGCCCGTATCTTCAACTTCAAACACTAATCGATGCCATTGATCTTTACGGCAACGAATTGATTGGGATTTGAGCTGTTGGGCAATCAAAAACTGATCCGATTCCGGAATTTGGATCAGACCGGATTGGTGAACGACTCGGACAACCACCCCGCCTTCATGAGTGAATTTAACGGCATTGCTGAGTAAATTAACCAGCACCTGACGGAGTTTATTCTCGTCCGTGATCACATAGCGGGGAACGTTAGGATCGAGTTCCAACAATAGCTCTAACTGTTTAGCTTGAACACGTGGTTGAAATAATGATTCGATCGATTCCAATAACTGATGCAGATCAAAGGGGATCGGATACAACTCAATCCGGCCTGCTTCGATTTTGGACATTTCTAGAACAGAGTTGATCAGACTTAAGAGATGCTCACCACTGCGATTGATCACCTGTAACGATTCTCGTTGGCGAGGAGTTAGATCCGGATCTCGATCCAACAGTTGACTAAATCCTAAGATCGCGTTCATTGGGGTGCGCAGTTCATGACTCATATTGGCCAGGAATTTGCTCTTGGCTTGATTGGCTGATTCTGCTGCTTCTTTGGCTTGGATCAGTTCAGCTTCAGTGCGTTTGCGTTGCGTGATATCTCGATAACTCCACACTCGACCAACCACCTGCTGAGCAATCCGCTGAGGTTGGGTGTAGCGCTCAATAATGCAACCATCCTTCAATTCCAATAGATCATAAGCAGCTTGATCACTGGCGTAGAGATCTTGAACTCGTTGGAGAAATCCAGCTGGATCTTGAGTTTGTTGGGCAAGACGTTGTAGCCGCTCAGTTGGAGTAGCCTGCTCAACAAAATCGGCTGAAAGTTGCCACATCTCTAAAAACTTCTGATTGAAACTGTTAGCATTTCCATGTTGATCCACAGCAATGATCGCATCAGCCGTAGACTCCAATGTTGCAGATAATAAGGATAACGATCGTTCCTGAGCTTGTTCAGCCAATTTCCAATCGGTGATATCCATACTGATCCCGGCTAATTTGATCGCTTCTCCGGTTTGATCATAGAGATACGCACCCTTACTAAACATCCAGCGAATCGATCCATCTGGCAGATAAATTCGGTACTCTGAGTAATAGTCCTGCTTTTCATTCAACGCTTGCGTTTGAGTCGTCAGAACATGATCTCGATCGTCAGGATGGATGCAGCTGAGAAACGATTGAAAGGTCATCGGTTGATCCTCAGGAACCTCGAACATCTCCCGTAGCTCTGGTGACCAATTCTCATGATCGGAAACCATATCCCAATCCCAGACTCCCATCCGCGCTGCACTTAGGGCGATCCGCAACCGCGCTTCACTTTCTCGCAAAGCAGCTTCCATCTCAACCCGTTCCGAGAAATCTTCGTAAACACCTAGAAGCCCGATCACCTCCCCCTGATCATTGGTGAACGGCAATTTACTGGTGCGGACCCAAGCCCAACTCCCATTCGCCCGCCGCATCCGTGAAATATGGTTATGGGTTGCCTGATTCTGAACAATCACCTCTTGATCTGCTTCATAAAACTGATCAGCCTGAGTCTGACTCCACCCCAGGTCATAATCCGTTTTGCCCACGATCACCTCTGGCGAGTCCAATCCTGCATCCAAAGCACAGATCCGATTGCAACCCAGGTAGACTGAGTGTTGATCTTTCCAAAAAATAGCCTGGGGAATGTTGTCGATGACCAACTGCAACATCTGGCCCAGCTCTCGATAGCGAGCTTCACGTTCTCGCAGGACACTCTCCACTTCAATCCGCCGGATCATGTGACTTAGCTGAGTCGCCACGGCTTCAATCAAATTGATCAAGCGCCGATCGTGGACCGTCGGTTCAACCTGTAAGAAAATCAAGACTGCCAACACCCGTCTCTGGCCTCGGATCGGAACCCCCAGGCAAGTCCTCAACCCTGCCGTGACCGACTGCTTGATCCAGGGAGTGAGTGGGAGCGTTTGTGCTAGATCCTCAATCCAGACTGACTCCTGCGCAGACCAGATCTGCCCTGGAAAATCCGATCCATACACCAGCGTCAGATCATGGCGAGCCCGTCGTAATTCCCCAAAGCGATCGGGATCACCCCACCAAGCCGAACTACAGATCAGGGCTGTCCCCTCCGGATTCGGAACCCAAGCCTCTGCCAAGGTCCATTGGATCGCTTTCTGGACCTGTTCCAAGGTGATCGTTAGCGCCTTTTCAACATCTGGACAGTTACTCATCAGACTGATCAGCGTTTGCAGAAGCTGGATCTCTTGCATGGCCCGCTGCTGTTTGGTCCGAAAGCGGCGCTTACCCTCCTCTAATCTGGCTTCCGCCTGTTTCTGGGGGGTAATGTCCATGATGAAGCCTTCCAGAGCCCGCAACTCTCCCTGCTCCGAAAAGATCCCCTGGCCCTGTTCCCAAACCCATTTGAGACTGCCCGTAGTGGTAAGGATCCGATACGTGATCTGAAATAAGTGTCGATGCTGCAGAGCGTGATCAATCTGCTGACGAACCTGCTGGCGATCTAAGGGATAGATTAAGGACTCAAAGGCAACAGCGGCATTGTTGAGCAGATCGGCGGGGCTATATCCTGTTAACTCCCGACACCCTTGACTCACGAAGATCATCGTCCAAGCCGGATCCCAGCGACAGCGGTAGGCCATGCCAGGTAGATGACTCAGCAAGGTCCAGAGGACACGGCGGCTTTCCTGCAGTTCCGCTACATCCAGCTCAGGGTTCGTGATCGGATGAACATGGGTTCCTAGTGGCTCCAACAGAAGCCTATCCATAGCAACGTCAGAAGGATCCTGAAGATCAGTTGAGTTGTCTTGGAAAGCCGCTTTGGGTTCTCCCTGCTCAATTGGATCGATAGGAACCCCAGAATCCTGAGGATCCACAGGCTCACCCGACAGTATGGGGCGAACAGGCTCAAGTTGGGATCGAGACTGGATTTCGATCTGGTGGATCAGCTCCAGGGCAGCCTGAGAATCTCCCTGCTGCACATAAGCTTTCAGAGCTTGGAGATCACCTATCGAGACCGAAGCGGGCTGAGATCCTTCCATAGAGTGCTGATGTGCGGTAGGGAATGATAGGAGACTTGAGGGATTGGGGCAATAATCGAGATTACCTGAATCAGGCCAGATCGAGAACTTAAGTCACTTTAACGTTTGAAGGGTTCGGGGAGCTATAAGTCCGCTGCTATATGGAAAACCGCTACAAGGAACTTACAAAGAAGCGTCACTACAGGTTGATCCAGGACCGAGAGAGGCAAGAAAATTCACATAAGCTTCGGACTCCTTCCACAAACCCAAACGCAGCAAAGCATAAAGGGTAAAGGCAGAATCTCGAATCCAGCTGTAGCGGTAATCCCAGTTGCGTTCACCTCCGATCGCTTCCGGCAAACTGCATGTAGCAGCAATAATTGCATCGTTTGCTGCAGCAGGAAGGGTCTTTATCTCAACCGCACTATATTTCATTACAGATGTCATTGCCTATAGTACCTGGATCAACACTAGTGTAAACCGTTTTTTGTTCTCACTGATTTGACTGCTGACGTGCTGCAACAGAGGGGAGTTGATCCTGACCTTTTACGGGTTTTTGGAATTCCCATTGATGTAGATATAACTGAACCTAGGTCTTGTTTAGAAATGCGACGAAAACATAATCTTCCTCTCCACGATCCTATTATCGATGATCCTATTATCGATCCTATTATTACGATGTTCGTAGAGGATCATTGTCGGATCGGGTAAGACGTATTTCGGGATCGGCGACCCTGCCACGCCCGATGGGTAACACAAGCCACTCCTATTGACTGGGACTTCTCACTTGTCGGTACAACACTTCGTTGAGATGTTTCTGCTCTTCGATCGAGTCGTTCGTGCCGAGGACAATCCACTTAGCCCCCTCGAAGTCAAAGCGTGCAGTCTTGATCTATCTGTGTACCCGAACATGTGTACCCGAACAGTGAGTGGCAACTGCTTGCTGATTTTGTGATCCGCTAACCCTATCCCAATCCCCTAGGGAGAGGCTGAGTTGGTTTGATCGAGTTTTTCCTGTTGTTCATCAATGATTTGTTCAAGATCTTCTTTGATCTGATCAGCTTGCTCAATGGCACTGGGCTCTTGCGGGGTATCGTCGGAGAACGGCAAATCAAGGCCAAGCTGATTAACCGTGAGAAAGCCCACGATCACGATCACTAAGACAACTAAGAGTCCAGCCACAGTACAGCTCCGTTAATCAGTTGAATCAGCCCTATTATCCTTAACCATTATGCCCTGGAAGATGATGGTTCCGATCGTTCAGAGCTCAAGTAATCCTGGTGACCGATGTGTTGCAATCGATCGTCTTTGGCTTGAACCGTCTGTTTGAGTTGATCTCGATAGGCTTGGATCTCAGTCAAGAGACGGGGATCTTGAAGGGCAAGGATCTGAACGGCCAGTAATCCGGCATTTTGGGCATTGCCGATGGCAACGGTGGCAACAGGGATCCCGCGTGGCATTTGGACGATGGAATAGAGAGCATCGATCCCTTGCAGGGGTTGACTGGGAATGGGGACACCGATCACGGGCAGAGGCGTACTGGCAGCGACCATCCCCGGCAGATGAGCAGCTCCCCCTGCACCTGCAATGATCACCTGGATCCCCTTTTGATGGGCGGATCGGGCATAGGCAAACATGGCTTCGGGGGTGCGATGGGCGCTGAGAATGCGGATCTCGTAGGGGATCTGGAACTGATCACAGACAGTGGCGGCGGCAGCCATGGTTGGCAGATCGGAGTCACTGCCCATCACGATCGCAACTTGGGGGGATGGGATCATAGAGCCTGGAGGAAGTCAAACCAGAGGGAAAAGGAGGGCTGGGGGAATGATCTTCCTAAACTGTACTTGAATTTGCTGTTTTCAGGGGGTTTCCGGGTGCCTACGGCTGAGGTTTTTGATACTGTCATGTTTGGTTCCGATGCCATTCGTGTTCTTGTCGCCTAAGGGACTTGCTTTTTTGGGAATCCTTTGGGTAACCTGAGCTCTGGTTCTAACCGTGATCATGCTGTCTTCCACGAGGGTATCAGTGTGAAACGTCCTGATCATTTCTCACCTGTGGCCGTGGCCCCATCAACTCATCTTCACCCCGGATCCCAACAGGATCCCAACTCCCCATCTGGATCCTCATCCAGCGGACTCTCCCAACGGATTCGATCAAGGTGGCAGTCTTGCCTCTACTGGATTGGGTTCAGTTGCTGGCTCTGGCTCTGTTTAACCTTTCCGGCTCAAGCACGTATGCTGTTGCGGATTGGGATCGCGGTGAATACAGGTCAGGTGACCGTGGGCAGCTCAACTCCAGCTCGGATTCTCAATAGCCAGGGAGAGCCTATCGCCGAAATTGCAGGGATGTCACCCTTGTCAGCCTCTCGATCGGGCAATGGAGTGCAATTGGGATCGGTGAGTGATCAGCGACTCTACGTTCAGCCCGGATCCCCCGATGGTTTAGTCTTCATTGAGAAAAAGTGGTATCGCGGTTTGGTGGAGTTGATCCCCGGCAGTAGTGGGGTGAGCGCGATCAATCAAGTTGGGCTGGAAGATTATGTTTCCAGTGTGATCGGGGCAGAGATGGGCCATCGATTCCCCGCCGAAGCGCTCAAAACTCAGGCGGTAGCCTCGCGGACCTATGCCTTGTTTCACCGGAATCAGCGTCTTGATGAGCCCTTTGATCTGGGCGATAGTGTGGACTGGCAGGTTTACAAAGGGGTGGCGTCGGAGTCGAATCTGACTCAAGAGGCAGCACGGAACACGGCAGGTCAGGTGATGACGTTTCAGGGAGCCCTGATCAATGCGGTGTTTCATTCCTCATCCGGTGGCCATACCGAAGATGTGGCGAATGTTTGGAGTGAGCCCCTGCCGTATCTGCGCGGTGTGCCTGACTATGATGCGGATGCGCCTGTGTTCAACTGGAGTGCAACCTTGACACCAGCCCAACTGCAGGGAGCTGTCGGAGGGATCGGCACAATCCGCAGTGTGGAAGTGGTGAATCGATCCCCGTGGGGACGGGCCTTAACGGTGCGAGTCAATGGAAGTGGTGGCAGCAAAGATATCAGTGCAACTAGGTTTCGGACGTTATTGGGTCTGCGTAGCACCATGTTCTCGATCAGTTCTCAAGGGGGAACGACCACAACGGCTAGTGTGGTTCCTGTTGTAGCGGCTCCGTATAGTTTTCTGGTGACAGGTCGTGGATTTGGTCATGGAGTGGGAATGAGTCAATGGGGAGCTGCAGGGCTTGCTGATCAAGGCTGGTCCTACCAAGAGATCCTGGGTCATTACTATCAAGGCACCACCCTGGCAAATGTGGATGGTCAATAGACGATTGCGGAAGAGCTAGACCGATCGAGCGGATCTGGAAAGCTGGATCATGAGTTTTCTGGATCTCTGATGCTCTGAAGTGATCTGAAGGTTTTGATCAACACCGATCCACTCAATATTCCATATTCCATGCTGAACAGATGATCCGATCTAACACCATCCAACGAATCATAGTCGGAGTGATCGTCGGTCTCTGGCTGGGATGGATCTGGGGATTTGGTCACGGTGGGTGGAGCGGTGGGTCTGATGACACTCAAGCCTGGACCCAACCTCAACCTGGATCCTCATTTGAGCAAGCCTTTCGGGAGTTAGCTGGGGCTCCTGAGTTGCTGCCAGCGACGATCGGGATCTCCCTGCGAGATCTGCAGACAGGTGAGGTCTTGGCTGAGGTGAATGGATCGAAAAGCTTGATCCCAGCCAGTACGATGAAGCTGTTGGTGACAAGCTATGCAATGAGTCAGTTTCCCAGTGATCAACGCTGGCTCACCCAACTGATCTTGCCAACGCCTGTCCAAGGGGGACGAGTTGAGACCGCTGTGATCCTGGGGAGTGGGGATCCAACCCTGGGCAGTCCTCAGATTGAAGGGAATCCCTCGCTTGATCAAGTTTTGACAGATATTACTAGTGCGATTCAAACAGCCGGGATCTCAGAGATTGATACGCTCACGGTGAATACTCATGTTCTCCAGATTGAGCCGATCCCTTGGTCCTGGAGTTATGACGATATCGGGAACTATTTTGGGGCTCCGATCCGAGCATTGAACATCTATGATAATCTCTATGGTTTAACCTTTCGGCCTGGATCGGTGGGAGCTCCAGCAGAGTGGATCAACATTGAGCCAACGTTAGACTGGATCCAGTTTTCTAATTCCATGCGCACAGGACCAGCTGGATCCGGAGATCAGGGCTATATCTTTGGGATGCCAGAGGTGAACCAACGTTGGTTGAGGGGAACGATCCCGGCAGGTGAGGATTTTACAATTTATGGATCGATGCCAGATCCGGTTGATGCGTTTCTGCGGTTGCTCCAACGAGACTTGGCTACAGCAGGGATCCGAGTCAATCGATTACTGCAGCAATCGGAGCCAATGGATCGAGGTACCGATAGTCCTGCAGTGATCTGGCAACAGGCGTCTCCTCCTTTACTGGCCATGGTTCAACAGATCCATGAAACCAGTTTTAATCTTTATGCTGATACCCTCTTAGCTTTAACTAGTCAGCAGCAAGCTAATCCAGAGATCATTCGAGACTGGTTTCGTGCAACGGAGCGTGAGCAATCCTGGCTGCAACAGATTGGGATTGGGATCCAGGGATTTGATCTCAAAGATGGCAGTGGTCTGTCTCCTCGCAATGTGATTACCGCTAACGGAATGACAAGTGTATTGGCCTTTGATGCTCAACAATCCTGGTGGCCGAACTATCTGCAGACGTTAGCGATCCGAGCGGGTCAGGATCGTCCATCCGGATCGGTCCGTGGTAAAACAGGTTTTATCAGTGGTGTCCGCACGCTTTCCGGGGTGATCCAATGTCAGAGTGGGCGATTGCTGGCATTTAGCGTCCTGATCAATCACTTTGAGGGGCCATTGGCTGGAGTTGAAGCTAGCATCGATCGATTTTTAGATGGGATTTGGCTGAGTTATTAGGATCCAGATTAAGGCTGAGTGAGGCAAGGGGGCAGTGATCATGAAAGCGATCCGAGTTCATACCTTTGGAGATCCATCGGTGATCCAACTTGAAGATCAACCCGATCCTCAGCCAGAGGCGGGCCAGGTTTTGATCCGGTTGCAGGCAATTGGGGTGAATCCGGTTGATACGTATCTTCGTTCAGGGCTGAATCCTTCCTTGCCCCTGCCCTATACTCCCGGAACGGATGGAGCGGGTATTGTTGAAGCCATCGGTTCCGGAGTGACCCGTGTCTTACCTGGAGATCGAGTGTATACAGCTGGATCGATCACAGGCACTTATGCAGAACTAGCCCTCTGTCTGGAATCGCAGGTCTATCACTTGCCCGATCGGGTTTCGTTGATCGAAGGGGCTGGGGTTAACGTGCCTTATGCTACTGCCTATCGAGCCTTGTTCCAGCGAGCTCAGGCTAAACCGGGTGAGACCGTCTTGGTGCATGGAGCCAGTGGTGGAGTTGGGATCGCGGCTGTCCAGTTGGCACGAGCTGCCGGATTGCGGGTGATTGGAACGGCGAGCACTGAGCGAGGCCAGCAGCTTGTTTTGGAACAGGGGGCTCATTACGTCCTCAATCATCATGATCTGGAATATCTTGATCAAGCTGTGAATATAACCCAGGGCAAAGGGGTTGATCTGATTTTAGAGATGTTGGCCAATGTCAATTTAGGGAAAGATCTGGGCATTCTGGCGTATGGCGGGCGGGTTGTGATCATTGGTAGTCGGGGTACCGTCGAGGTCAATCCACGCGATGCTATGTCTCGTGATGCAACGATCCTGGGAATGGCCCTACTGATCGCACCGGAGCA
>CAZONZ010000044.1:3882-6030 GCA_964581005.1 uncultured bacterium | reverse complement strand
CTATGTCTCGTGATGCAACGATCCTGGGAATGGCCCTACTGATCGCACCGGAGCAAGATTTGATCTCGATCCATGCAGCCTTGCAAGCAGGTTTAGAGAATGGAACCTTAAGACCTATGATCGGTCAGGAGCTTCCGTTAGCCGAAGCAGCACGAGCTCATGAAGCTGTTTTAGAACCTGGATCTTACGGCAAAATTGTGTTGATTCCTGCTTAACTCGATGGGTTGGGTTTACTGAACCGTTGGCGCAAGATCGGAGAGAGATCACTTTCATCATAAATATCTCCAACCAGCTCTTCTAACAGATCCTCTAAGGTGATCAACCCTGTTGTGCCTCCAAATTCATCGACAACGATCACCAAATGTTGCCGCGATCGGAGCATTTCTTTCATCAAGGTACTGATCCGTTTCGTCGAAGGCACAAAAATCGGTTGCGTCATGGCTGCGACAACTCGTTCATTCCCATTTTGTTCAAGGTGACGTAAGGCTTGCTTTAAGTGAATGATCCCCACAATTTCGTCTTTCGTCTCTCCCTGAACCGGGATCCGAGAATATCCCGTTGCTAAACAAAGATCCACAACATCCTTCAGCGTCTTATCCTGAGTGATCGTTTCCATCTTGACCCTGGGTTTGGCAACATCTCTAGCCATTTGCTGATCCAGCGAGAGCGCCCCTCGAAATAACCGCCGCTTCTGCCAATCCAATAATCCTCGTTGCCCCAGCAGATCAATAAGTAATTCCAGATCTTTAAGCGAAGCAGATGACGTTAACGGAGATAATTGTAATAACGAAAAGATCTGTTGAGAGATCCATTCAAAAGCTAGGGTAATAGGCTTAAGCAAGATCGAAAGCTGATAGATCGGCCCAACAAATAGCTTAAATACAGCCAGCGTATTACTAACCGCCAAGGATTTTGGTGTTACTTCCCCAATAATCAGCACAACGATCGTGGTCGGTAGTGCCGAAACCAATCCACCCAGATCAGGGCCAAAAAGCTGGATAAAAATGGTTGTCGTGAGAGACGCGATCCCGACATTGACAAAGTTGTTCCCTAACAGCAGAGTTGTGATGAATCGTGATCGTTGGGTTTGGACCAGTCGATAAATTCCCTTCGGATCGCCTTCGTCCTCGATCAGGGCCTGCAGCTTCAGGTTATCCATAGCCGTGATCGCTGTTTCTGTGCTCGAAAAGCTCGCGCTCAGAACCAAGAAGACTATCAGTAAAAGGATCATGCCAATCATTTCAGATCCGTACCAGATGCGTCTGTACCGGGTCAATTGTACTGGGTCGATTGTAGCGGGCCGATTAAGCTCTTCAGTGCCTCCAAACCCTGATGAGATCACCTATTCTGCCTCAAAACGGCAGCGAAATCCTAATCGATGTGAACAGATTCGCCGTTGATCCTAAATGATCTGGAGGTTGAGCCACTTTGGCCGGAAGCACGCTCAACTCATCCCAACAGGTGAACCCGAAAGGGGATTGCCTTCCAGCAACAACGATTCTAAATGGGGCAGTTGACGGATCTCGGATGGGATCTGGGAGAGTTGGTTGTGGGCTAGGTTGAGTTCCTGCAACTGAGTGAGTTGGGCCAGTTCAATCGGGATCTGGGTCAGTTGGTTGTGGGCAGCATAAAGTTCTGTCAATTGGGTGAGTTGCCCAAGTTCGGGGGGAAGGGTTGTGAGCTCGTTGTAAGAAAGATAGAGAACATTGAGATTGTGCAATTGACTCAGTTCTGCAGGGATCGATCGAAGGTGATTGCGGGAGAGGTAAAGACCACTCAATTGCGACAACTGCCCCAGCTCAGGAGGAATACTGGTGAGCTCATTGAGGTAGAGCCAGAGCATTCTCAGATTGGTGAGTTGACCGATCTCGGCAGGGATCTTGGTTAAGCACCCTTCGATCACGTAGAGCACCGACAAGTTAGATAATTGTCCCAACTCCGGGGGTAGCTCAGACAGCAGCGTATCAGTCAAATAGAAGACAGCCAACTGGTTAAGCTGACCGATTTCAGGCAGCAGAATGGCAAGGGGGTTTTTGGAAAGGGACAGTTCGATCAAGCTGCTCAAGGATCCCACTTCGGGCGGAAGAGTATGCAAAAGGTTATCGGAAAGATCCAGTTTTTTGAGCTGAGTCAGGCGGGCGATCTGAG
>CAZONZ010000044.1:0-3782 GCA_964581005.1 uncultured bacterium | reverse complement strand
ATTGGACAGATCAAGCGTAGGGGCTGGGTTGGCTGCCGCACAACTGAGGAGCTGGGCGAGATCAGAGTTAGACATGGACTCTCTCATATCCGGAACACTGCTAAAAATCCTAGTTCATCTGGCCCCGATCTAGCGTGCTTTTCTGGAAGCGATCAGGTCATTTGCCTACAGCTGGCAAAATGGTTACAACTTACCCCTAGTGAGCTCAGCTGGGATCCAGTTTGAACCTAACCTGCTGAACGATTTTGAAGGGATACGGCAGTGACTGATACTTTAGGATAGGTCTAACAAACCTGGTTCCTATCTGCCAGGGATGATCCTTCAAGAAAACCGCCTTAGCGTCAGGATCTGTTCATATGTTTCGTACAGCAGTCCTGAACTGGGTAAAATTTCAGCGGGATCTTGATCAGGCGTTGGATCAGAGGTTGGGAGCATCCGCTCAGAAAGGTTTATCATAATTGGAGCCAGGATCAGGTTAAGAATCCACAGCAGTTAAAGGTCTGGAGATTATGCCACTGACAGAGTTATTGAGCTCAGCAAAATCTCATCGTTTCGATCAACCCCTCCTGCCCAAGAGATTTCGCCACCGTTTTCGGCTTGATGGAATCTCCTTATTGCTGGGTTTCATCGCAGGGTTGAGTCTGAGTTTGGCGCTCCCCATTTCCACCAGCTTTGCTCAAGATCCAGCCTTAGTTGAGTGCATTAAACAACAGGTTGATCAAGGCGTTGATCCCGATGCAGCCCTGGCAGAATGTAAGCAAATCTTGAGCGATCCACCCCCTGCTCCGCTTGAACCTCCTCCAACCCTACCTCCCGCGAGTGGCAATCCCACCCTACCCCCTGTATCCCCCCGCCGAAGTCCGGGAGAGATTTTACCCAATGGAGCCGTGTATTTGGGCAATGTGTTTGGGTTTGAGGCCAATACGGACGATCTCAAACGGGCAATTGGGGATCTACCGTTGTTGGACAATATGCAAAGTTTTCCAGACTATCAGCGGATGGTGAATTTGATCAACGGCTATCCAGAAGATGTCAAAGCAGAAGCCAGAGAGGTGATCCGGAAAGCCCTGGCAGGTGAATTGGATGGACCGATGCCCAACAACACCCGGTGGGTACTCCAGCGCTTCCTGGCCTTCAAGACCTACGGAACAGTTGTGATTTGATTGGAGTTGATGTTGATTGAATCTCCCGGATCAACAAAAAAACTGCCCCCAGATCCTGTTGGACCTGGAAGCAGCTCTAGAGAAAACAAGTCTGAGGGAAGACCCAGTCAGCCCCATTAAATTGAGGGAACGCCAAGAACTCAGTAGAGTTAATTGGATCGAACAGCCTCCAGTTGAGTATTCAACTCATCCAGCTTGGCCTGCTTCTCCTCTGCATTCATGGACTCATTGCCTTCCACTTCCAAGATCTGCTTGGCAAGTTCCAGCTCCCGGATCGTGTTCCAACGAGAATCATCAGCAGGTTCAAACCCAGACCACTGCAGCGGATCCAAGACAGCAGGATCATCGTAGGTGTAGAAGAAGGTGCTGATCTTCTCTTTCAGCTCCTCCGGCAAATCCTCGCGGAAGGCAATCGGATCACTAGGGATCTCTGGAGAGGTCCAGATCACTTCGATCTTTTCCCGATTTTCAGGACTCGTCGTTTCTAACCGCTGCAAGCTCTCGCTGTTATTGGTGGCAACATCAACCTGATTATTCGCAACCGCCAGCGCTGTCGCCTCATGATTGCCAGAGAAGATCAACCGCTTGAAGATCGCATTAGGATTGGCATTGTTCTGAGCAAACACGTAGTAGCTCGGCACCAGGAACCCAGAGGTCGAGTTGGGATCGTTGAACGCAAAGGTCAGATCCGCCGCATGTTCGATCACAAATTGATCCCCACCCATCGACAGAGCTTCCTGCAGACGCGGGTGTTCGGCATTCATGATCAGGTGAGCCACATAGCCCTTTTCCCCTTTGTCGCTAACCGTCAAGGCAAACGCCTCAGCTCCCGATCGCTCTGCCGCTTCGATATAAGACTTGCCGCCAAACCAAGCCATTTCCACATTCTTGGTCCGCATCGCTTCGATCACACCCGCATATTCCGTGGCATAAAACGCTCTGACCGGGATCCCGATCTCTGCAGACATGGCTTCAACAAACGGCTCCCAGATCGGCTTCTGATTGGCCTGAGATTCGGTTGAAATGATCCCCATGCGGATCTCCGAGATCTCGGCTTGGGCGAGCAGGGTTGCATCCTCTTCACTGGCCTGGGTTGCCCCCTGGCTATGCGCCAAGATATAGCCCCCCGTCAGGGAGATCACCAGCGCAGCAGCCCACTTGACTACAGATCGTCTCAGCATTGTCACGACTCCATTCGGATTGGTTTAGTACGCATGGCCACTCAACACCAGCTCTTCTGTGGCAGATCCGTAAATTTGACTCAGGGTGGCATCACTCAGATTGGGAGTAAGACCATCAAACAAAACTTCTCCACCTTTGAGAGCTACCGTTCGCGGGAAATAGCTACGAACCACCTGGACCTGGTGCAATGAGGTAATCACGGTAATCCCATGATCTCGATTCAGATCCGTCAGCAGTTGCATCACCCGCCGCGCCGATTCTGGATCGAGGGAGGCCACAGGTTCATCCGCGAGAATGATCTTGGCTCGTTGCATTAAACAGCGGGCAATCGCCACTCGTTGCTGCTGTCCACCAGAGAGCAGTGACGCACGTTTGTAGGCTTGCTCCAAGATCCCAACTCGCTCCAGAGCTAACAAGGCTCGTTCTTTTTCCTCACGGGTAAAGGATCGCACCAGTGAGCGGACGAGGGAAACATGAGCCAGGTTCCCCACCAAGACGTTATCGATCACACTTAGGCGTTGAACCAAATTAAATTGCTGAAAGATAAACCCCACCTGACTGCGCAAGGCCCGCACCTCTGGGCTTAAGCGTCCCTCCTGCTGTACAGGCACATCCAGGACTGTTACACTACCCCGATCCGCAACCTGCAACCCATTCAAATTCCGCAGCAGAGTTGACTTCCCTGATCCTGAAGCCCCAACCAGGGCCAGCATCTCACCTTCAATAACCTTCATACTGACCTGTTTCAGAGCAGGAATCCCTTTGAAAGATTTCTGCAGATCCTGAACCTCAACGACGATCCTGCTCATAGGGGTGGAATCCCAATCACCTTGACAAACCTGATCCTGATGTCGATTGTTGCACATTGGAGTCCCATCCGATCTCGGTCAGCACTGCCCCGATCCGGCCAATCTTGACAGATGGGGCAGAGAGCTTACGTATAGCAGCAGACATGGCTAATCCTCCGTAGAGACCCAAACAAGAGTCCGAGGGCTGGATCCATGCTGATACGAGGCTTCTAGTAACGGAGAGGGTGGGATTCGAACCCACGGTGACTTGCGCCACACAGCATTTCCAGTGCTGCGCCTTAGACCACTCGGCCACCTCTCCAGAAATTCGTGAAAGCTAGCAAGGCAGGCTTCCGGTTGAAAAACCTAACCGAGCTTACCTCAGCTCAGAGATCAATCATTGTAACAGGATCTCTAACGCAGAAGTCGATTTGCTCCTAAGAAGTTCTCCCTAAAGACCTTCATTGCCATCAGTAACAAGTTTTTCGCTCTGCGTATAAAATTCTTGATCGGCAGAATGCTTGCAGGGAAAGGATTTGAGGGATCAAGATCGGGAGGAGCCTAAAAAAACTGGGAAAAAACTTGGAAAAGGGATTGACGGTAGGGAGGTGAGGTTCGTAGACTAGCAAAGCGCGGGTCGGAAGAGTCC
>CAZONZ010000043.1:0-16066 GCA_964581005.1 uncultured bacterium | reverse complement strand
GTCAGGATCTAACTGGGTAGGATCGGTTGATGCTAGGGCTAACGGTTGATCCATCGAGATCCTGAGCTTTGGCCATTGGTGCTGGCTGTCCTGGATTTGGCCGGAGATCCGATCCAGAATTGCTCCTGGCAACAAAAAGAAGGGCAGGATCCGAATCTCATGCATCCCTTGCCAATAGAGCACCTCGATCTGGGCGTCTAGGCGAGGAGGCTGAACCAGAAAGGCGGGGAGGAGAACCGCTTCAGGCAGCCTGGATGAGCATGATTCAATGATCTGAGCAATCGTCTCAGCAAATCCGTCCATTCGACTGCCATGTCCGAGCAGGATCCAGGCATCCGGCTGAGGAAAACGAGTTTGGATCCGTGTGTGGAGAATGTTGAGGAGTTCGGGCTGTTGTCCGATCGGTTGAGTTTGGTAGATGTGAATGTCGGGGCAAACGATCTGAGTCTGGGTGATCGCTTGCGGGAGATCCACTTCAACGTGAACACCCCCACCGATGAAAAAAGGAATGAGTTTGAATCGAGCTCCCGGATGCTGGCGAACAATCGTGATCAGCTGATCCACTAGAGATAACGGATAGCTCTCTAATTGGGCAGAGTCGAACGGGATCGGATCCCAAATTGCTTGGCACGCTGCAACGATCTGAGCAAAGGTGGATTGATAGCGAGGATCCCGGCTGCCGTGGCACACCAAAATCGTGGGATCCGAGGTTAATCGCTGAGAGAGGGAGAAGGGTAAAGGAAGCGACATGGCTAAAGCGGCTCAAATCTGTAGATCGACAATCAGAGGGAAATGGTCGGAACCGATGGGATCTCCGATACGGACATCAACCACCTTGAGCTCATGGCTGAGTAGGCAATGATCGATGGGAATCGAGAGCATCCGGGTGATCCAGTCCGGGAGGGGATAGGTTCCTGGGGTAGGCCAAGAGGGTAATAGTCCAAATCCTTGACGTGCATTACTCAAATGGGTCTGCCGGATCAATCGCTGATAATAGGGAGACCACATCGTCAGATTCAGATCTCCAAGCAGCAGTACAGGTGTCGAAACAGGTTGCTGATCTTGGGGAACATTGGCTTGAATATACTGACCAATCTGATCTAACTGCCGATTCCGAGCATGGAAAAAGCTGGGTTTAACAGGTAGAAAGGGATGGGCAGTAATCAGGGCAACCCGTCGATCGTGAATGATGAGATCGGCCAACACACAAGCATTACGCTCCGTTCCAAAAAACTCAATCTGAGGATTCTGTAGCGGACTGCGGCTATACACAGCCATGCCTAGATTATAGGGATGAGCTCGGCCAAACGCATAAGGGAGTTGGCTTCGCAGAGAATCAATCTGTTCAGTCCAAGCCTGATCTACTTCGATAAACACAGCTAGGTCAGGATCTTCTTGCTCAACGAGTGTTAAAACCCGATCATAACTTTGGTTTTGTGTATTTACATTAACCAGGAAAACTCGAAAGTTAGCCTGATCTGCAGACTGTAACCAGTGGGGAGGCCAATACCAAGACAAGACTGGACCTGCTATCAGCAAACTACAAACCAGCCCCACACCGATCAAGACCTTGCGACGAGAAGCGATCAAGACAGGCAATAGAATCAATACCCCGATCAAGTACTGCAGTTGAAAGTGAGAAAATACTTCCAGGTAGATCTTCCAACCATATCGAGAGGTCAGCAGGCTGAAGCCAGTCAGTCCCACGATCAGCATCAGGCTCACGTTAGCGAGCCAAGCAGGGAAAACTGATCGGTGTGATCTCGAACCGACTTGCTGAGGCGGATCACCAGTCATGTTTGAGCTCTGGACTGGGGGTGGAGCTGGCATCTCGTTTGTCCTAGGGCAACATCAAGCAGGATTATGTGGAATGAAGCAATCACGATCGGACCTGCAAATTGTGGCATACGACTTGAGCGCTTGGGGCGAGATAGACGTAAAATCAGCAAGTCAGGGGATCGTTAGCTTGACAAGCGCAGCCTTGACCCCTATATCTAGTGTTGGGACTTACTGTAAGCACATACAGATAGTGCTAGTTTAGACATGATCGTTTGCTGATATGATCTCGCGTGTCGAGATAGACTTGGCTATTCTAAAACTATGAGAGGTGGTTACTAACGCCCCAAGGAGGATCACAATGAACTTAACGCAACGGTCACCTAACCTGATCTCGGCTTTGATCCTGGGCACACTGTCTCTGAACCTAGTGTTCCAAGCCGATCTAGCTCTGGCCCAAACCGAACTCAATGTAGGGGCTTCCACAACCCAGCCATTGATCCATGAAGGTCTAGTCTTGCCCCAACCTCCCCTACAGGTTCGCCAAATCAGTCTTGACGACGATCCGGCAGAAACTCTGGATCAGCCCTTGTCACTCCTGGGCCAGCAGATCCTTGATGCAGTCTGTGATCAGCAGATTGATGCCGATCGAGCCATGCAACTGATGCCTGATCTGAGTGAAGCCCATATTCGCCTGAGTTGCCCAACCCAGCTGGTCCCAAAAGCATCGGTGTTCCCTGATCAAGAGATGGATCTGATGAGTTCGCTGGAATCGATCTAATTGTCCTATCCCTTTCGGTTGCTTGGAGATCGGTGCCTTTGGAGGTTCCAGGTGATCCGCCAGCTCAGATGGATAAACCATTTTGGTGATTACGGTTGGCAAAGTTTGATAGATCCTGAGGGACTAGCTTGATCATCCTGACCGGAGCCTGACCTAAACTGAAGACTAGAGCAGCTTCTCAAAGGCTCTTGATCCAAGCTATTGGTCTTTCAGATTGATCCAAGGGGGCACGATGCCAGACATTGTTGATATTGCGGTTGGGGCTGGATCCTTTAGCACCTTAGTGACTGCGGTTCAAGCTGCAAACCTGGTGGACACCCTCAAAAGCCCTGGTCCCTTTACGGTATTTGCCCCCAATGATGATGCTTTTGCCAAATTGCCGCCTGGAACGATCCAAACCCTGGTCCAAAACATTCCCCAACTGACTCGGATCCTTTGTTTTCATGTAGTTCCTGGACGGTTGAAGCAAGCTGATCTTGTCGGGATGAACTCAATGACTTCGGTCGAAGGAACAACCATTGATCTTGATCTTTCGGATGGACGCTTTGAGGTCAACAATGCCACAGTGATCGCCCCTGATATCGAAGCAGACAATGGGGTAATTCATGTGATCGATACCGTCATCCTGATGCGCCCCCACTGGTTTGCCGGTATCATGGCCAGCTCCGTTGGTAATCGCTAAGTCTTGAACTGAAGATCTCTTTGCTCCTCATCACCTGTGGGCTGCACACACGTCAGGCTAGGTGGTGGGGTTGTCGTTCTAGATAGACTGTAATTCTTGCTACGAGATTTGATGGGTTACTCTGGGACATCGATCCCCGCTGCAGCCCCTAACGTTCGGAATCTGCCCTATGGGAGCGACAGGATCCCGTACTTGGAAAGCTGGTTCAGGTTGTTAGGATTTCAATCAAGAGCAGAGACCACATGAAACCAGAAAGCCTACCGATCTACGGATGCCAACTCAGGCTTTTTGTGGTGAGCGATCTTGCCGATGGTCAGCCTTTAGGCCGTGAGTGTTTTGAATGCTGGCCCGTTGTTTGTTGATAAGGAGCGCGATCTATGCAAAGCCCAATCCATTCCATCCCTGGTTTTGAGGGAACTCTCACGCCAAATCCAAATAATAAACTCTGGGCTTATCTGCAGTCTCAATCCCCAGAGACGTTCCAAACCATTCTAGACTCATCTTCACCTGAAGTGACCGAGATCCTGGGACACAATATCCGCAGTCTGTTAGGAAATCTTCCCTCCGATCAATTTGGTGTGCAGATCGTGACCAACCGTGAAAGTCTGGCCAAAATGTTATCAGGTGCGATGATGGGTGGCTATTTCCTGCGAGTGATGGAGCAACGATTACAGCTGGAGAAAAGTATGATCCAATCGGATTCTGATCAGCCTGAAGATTAAAAGGTTGCCTCTGAAACTGATCTGTTTTGAACGGGTGAATGGTGCCTGATCAGGTTACTACTCTGAATCATTGAGGGCTCAAAAGCTGATCGAGAGCCTACTCGTTCACCCGTATCTCTATCTTTGTCGTTTGGCTGCCACGGATCTCTCATGACTGCAGAGTGACTTTCTCTCTCCTATAGAAATGTTTAGCTATCTCCAGCTGGATGAAGGCTTGACGCTAGAAATTCAGCTCGTTCGCTAGCCGAGAGTTTCTTAAACTATTGAAGAAGCATTACCCGACTCATTTATAGCTTTAGCCCACCACTGCTACCATCAGCTACTTGCCACAAAAAGCTGTTGACCTAAGCCATCTTGGAATCATTAGGAGAGGATCCATGCCCCTCCCTACACCGTCCTTATTGGGTAGAACGCGAAAGCTTGCCTGCTAAGCTCTAAAATCGGCTTTCCCCAAGCGCAAGTCCCCCAGATCCTAGACCGGATCCGATCTCCCATCCAAACTCATCGCAGTTAAGATCAAACCAGCGCTTTACATCAGCCTATGTCAATCAACTCTCTTCCCCAGGCCATTTCCTTACCCTCGGATCCGATCATTCGTACAGAACGGGGACTTACCATTGCCGGTACCCGCATTACTCTCTATGACGTCATGGACTACCTCAAACTGGGATATCCAGTCAAATTTATCCGCGACGCCTTCCACTTATCTGATCAGCAAATAGAAGATGTTCTGGCTTACCTTGAAGCACATCCAACTCAAGTAGAAGCAGAATACCAAGACATGGTTCAGATGGCCGAAGACATTCGCCACTATTGGGAAAACCACAACCGAGATCATTTTGCTCGCCTAGCTGCGGATCCGGTTCGTTCAGGTGATGAAGCCGTTCGGGTCAAGCTCAAAGAACGGAAACAACAGCGGCAATCTCATCAGTTATGATCATTTTGGTTGACTACAATTTGAACTGGCAAGCTCTACTGCTGTCGGGTAGTCTAATGACAGGTGGATGGTTAGATCTCGTCCCCCTTCGGCTAGTTACCTTTACAGAGATCGGACTCCCATTCAACATCACTGATCGCCTCGTTTGGCAATTTGCCCAAGATCATCACATGCTATTGCTCACAGCTAACCGTAATGCCAAAGGTAAAGATTCCCTCGAACGTGTAATACGTACAGAAAACACCCCAACCTCATTACCTGTATTAACGATCGGGAACCCAGAGCGTATATTAGAATATAATTACCGAGAATTGTGTGTTGAAAGGATCGTCGAGATTGTGATTGATATCCAAGATTACATGCGAGTTGGTCGGCTGTTTATTCCATAAAAAACTTCTCGCATAATGATTTAACTTGTTTGATGAATCATGCGGTCAACTCTATCTGTTCCCCTATCAGATGCTCAATTTTACGATCTTTTCAGTTAGTCATGGGGGCGGGGTAGGATGGTTTGAATGGATTGACGGATCTCAAACCCCCCAAAAAGAATGATCGCAATCCCTAGTGGCAATAGGTAGTAGATCAATCTAAAGATCAAAATGGTCCCTAAAATAACTGGATTAGAGATCAATGAAGAGAGAAAGAAAATTAAGATTGTCTCAAATACCCCCAATCCCCCTGGAACCGTGCTGATCAATCCCGCCACCATCGCGATCACATAGGCTCCAAAAAAATCCAGATAGCTAAACTGAGAGGATAACGAAAATAAACTATAGAGGGCTGCTGAGGCAAATCCCCAATCAACCGCAAAGGTCAAGATCTGAGCTAAGGCAATCTTCAGAGTGGGAATATAAACATTATGAGAGCCGATCTTGATGGGGAGGCTGATTAGGTTACACAGAAAAAGATAGATCAATGTTAGAAGGATACCAATAGCTCCTAAGAGTTGGAGAGAGTGGAAGGGGAAGTCAAGCTCTGCTGGGATCGGGGATGAGAGTAGACATAAGGCTAAACCAGCAACAGCCAAAAGTCCGATCCAAAGACTGAAGTTTGAGAAGATAATCACTTGGGTGATCTGAGCAGGAGAGATCCCCCAGCTGGAGTAGAGACGATAGCGTAAAGCCCCTGCAGTCAGAAATGGAAGCCCGATCGTGGGACTGATCGCATAGGTGATAAATCCAGCTAGAGCGATCTTGGGAGTCTCTAAATTAGAACGAATATAGCGAAAGGAAATGATGTCATAGCAAGATACTGCACTATAGCTAATCATTGTAAATAAGAATGCTTTGATCTGTTGATCGCTCTCGATCTGTTGCATTCCCTCAACTACATCTTCAACGTTATAGCCTCTGAGTTCCAGAGAAATGGACCAGAGCGCAAGGGCAAAGATCACAAGTCCCAGGATCGAAGGGAGGATCTTTAGTAGTAACTTGATCGTGACCTTGATCCTCATAGATCTCACCTGTCTCCACTTTGGAGCATGTTAACCGATCAGCTCTGTCACTCCCCAGGGGATCGGATCCTCAGTAGTCAGCCCAATCTTGCAGGGGATCTCGAAAGGGGGACACTGACTCCTATTGCCCACATTCCGCAGGTTAGGTCAGCAAAGTAGATACTATTTTTGGCTAAGGGCACCCAAGAAACTTAATATCTTCAATTGCTCAGGGGCCAAGTTAGAAATCTGCACATTCCCCTGCTCCCACAACCACATCAATTGCTCGAAGTGCTTGATGATCTCATGACTTTGTGATCTTCCAGATCCTCTCTCCCTGAAGGAAGGATAAACTTTGTTAGTCAGTTTGGCGTTGAGGTATGTCTTCAAAATACATACTTCTATCACTTTTTACATAAAGAACACGATTGATCATGTCTTCCCCATCCTTTTGGATTTTGATTACAGCATCTGCAATCATTTCCAGCTGCTCTTGCCGATCCCGACATTGCAGACAAATGAGGATGATTCCTGCATGAATACCTTGTCTTTGGGCGTACTTCTCAAAGTCGTATACATTACATGTTGCAACGATCCTATCTTCACTGGAGGCATATCTGAGCACAACATCATCCCTTGCTCCGATCATGCCTCGGTCTCTAACATGAATAGCATCAATGTAATGCTCACGCAGGAATTGAGCCACTTTCGGAGAGATATTCTCATCCAGGAGAATCTTGACAGAATTATTAGTATCAAGCTGGCTAAGTGAAGCGGGTGCATCCACTATGAGATTCCTGAGTGAACTTACAAGCGAAATCTAAATCTTCATCGCTCAAATATGGATAGTCCTCTAGGATCTCATCAGCCGACCCACCTCGGAGCAGCATCCCCCCGATATGGCGAACAGTAAGACGGGTGCCAGCAAAAACCGGCTCCCCTCCCATTATGTTTGGATCGACCTGGACGCGCTTCTTCTCCCATTCTCTTAAAGAGGGTAGGCCGGGAGTTCCAGGTGTGTAGGCTGATAGCATTTCCTGCTCCTCATCACTTGAGATCAAGACTGTGCAAGCACTCACGCAGCTGAAGCACTTATAGCAATATCCTATATGGCTTATCCTTCTTACCGTAAATAGAGTTTTGAGGTTAAAGATCTGTGATGCTATGGCACTGTAGCTTGAATTCTCATGATGGTCACACTCTGCCCCGAATCCCTGCTGCAATCCAGATTAGTCCAAAACAACTCATCCCTATACAACCCATTCAGAATCATGGCTTTGACGCCCTGATCCGGACTAACAATCTGTTGAAGATGGTTGCCTAAGCATTGATTGATGTGCTCTTCGAGTCGCAGATGGTCTATAATTCTAGCAAGTATGCCCAAGTAGTCGAGATCTTGGACCTTCATTGAGCCCCCTCTCTAGCGCGTTGTTCCTTCCTCCTATAAATGATTAGTTTATGCCCCTAACCTGCCGGATGTGGGCTATTGAGTGAGATTTTTAAGCACTGATCCACTAACGTCGCTGGCTATGATTGGAATACTGAAGCAGAGGATCCCCACCCACAACTTCCCGAACACGGTAGATCGGTCGGTTTTGCGATTCATGATAGGTTCGCATACTCAATTCAGCCAGGATCCCAAAACTAAATAACTGGATCCCAGCCATCACCAATAGCACCGCCAAGATCAATAGAGGCCGATCCCCAATATCTTCGCCAAACCCAAACTTCAAAAATACCAAATAAAGCCCTAAGATAGTTCCCGTAGACATAGCGATCAGGCCGCCCAGTCCAAATACATGCATAGGACGCGTTAGAAAGGTCTTGATGAAGTAGATGGTTAACAGATCCATCAATACGCGAAAGGTTCGGCCTAAACCATACTTGCTGCGACCATACCGGCGGGCATGATGCTGAACCGGGAGCTCTGCGATCCGGGCTCCTTCGATAAAGGCAAGCGCAGGCAGAAATCGGTGCAGTTCCCCATACAGATTCAGATCCATGATCAGTTCCGCTCGATAGGCTTTGAGGGAACATCCATAATCATGCAGGCGAACCCCTGTGATCCGTCCGATTAACCAGTTGGCAATTTTTGAAGGTAGTAGCCGAGTTAGGGTATGATCTTGGCGATATTGACGCCAGCCGCTGACCAGATCGTAGCCTTCTTCTAAAGTGGCTAAGAGTTTGGGGATGTCTCGCGGATCATTTTGCAGATCTCCATCCAAGGTGACGATCACGTTACCCCTGGCATAGTTGAAGCCAGCCGCCAAGGCCGCAGTCTGACCGTAGTTGCGCCGCAGCAGAATGGCTCGGACTGGGCTATAGGTGGTGGCCAGTTGCTTGAGTCGATCGGTCGATCCGTCACGGGAGCCATCGTCAACCAGGATCAACTCATAACTGAGTCGGGAGGGAGTTAGGGTCGCTGTGATCGCATCAACCAAGGGCAGGAGACTTTCCACCTCGTTATAAATCGGAATGACAACAGAGAGATCGAGCATGGCATGAACACCCCTTGAAGAAGATTCAACACTACAGCCAGCAGCTCCAGATCGAAACAACCCAGATCCGAGGCAAGTGAATCTGATCAAAGCGGCGGTATTCCGTTCGGGCAAGGTGGTTTAGAGCTTACCCACTCCTAGCGTTCTTAGGTTTACCAGGCGGATCCCAGCGATCTTAGGATTCCAAACCGTCTGATGATCTGAGACTGATGATCTGAGACTGATGATCCGAGACTGGTGATCCCCAACCCCTCCTAGGATTCGATCGATCCTTGAGCTAGCTCAGCCTCCAGCAGCTTACTCAATTCACGATGGACTTCAGCATAATGATCTTCCAACTGCTGCAGCAAAACCGGGATCGAATCGACAGCGTGTTGCTTGGCGGATACCTCAATCTCCTGGCAGATCTGGGATAACTGGTAGGCCCCAAACATTGCACTCGTACTTTTGAGGGTATGGGCCGATCGCTCTAACAGTTTGAAATCTTCATTATTCGCGGATTCACGGATCAAATTGAACAGTCTTAACGCTTCTCCTTGCAAAAAGCTGCTTAACACCTGCTGTACTAAGGCTGGATTGACTTCCCGCAACCGATTGATCGGACCTCGATCAATGATGGGTTGTACCTCGGAGTCAATCTTGGATCCATTGGCGGGAAAGGACGTGACATCAGTGCCAGGATCGACTGTTACGGGGGGAGCCTCAGCAGGGGAAAGGCTGGGTAGGTTGGAGCTTGTTTGACCAAGGGGATCGGATGCAGAAGCGCTTTCTGAACGAGCATTGATAAGGGACCGCCTCAGCGCGACCAACTGACCACAGCGTTCTAAAACCCGCCGGACCTCCTCGATCAAAATGGGCTTGCTCACGTAGTCATCCATCCCTGCTGCTAAACAGAGTTCCCGATCCCCTGACATAGCATTGGCGGTCATGGCAACAATCTGGATGTGAAAATTAGGGGGAACTGACTGCTCGCGCTCATACTGCCGGATCATCCGAGTGGCTTCAAGTCCATCGAGTTCGGGCATCTGGACATCCATTAAGATCAGATCGTAGCTGTGGTTTTGAAACGCGACTACAGCTTCTGCTCCTGTAGTAACCACATCGGCCTGGTAGCCCATAGTTTCCAAAACAGCCAAAGCCAGTTGCTGATTGATCACGTTGTCTTCAGCTAACAAGATGGTCAGGGGCAGGTGTTTGGCTAAGGGACTGTCATGATCCGGTGGAGTAGTGGGGGTGGAAGGGTCAGCCTCAGCATCTTCGCCAGCACTGAGATGGATCAGCGTATCCAACAGTTGGGAGGGCTTGATCGGTTTCGGTACAGTAGTCGTGTGGGGAAGGTACGTTGGGATGGAGCTCAGCTGGTGTTGATCCAGAGGTGTAAGTAGCAGGAGAGGCACCTGGGGTAAAACAGCACGGATCGGTTCAATCACCTGAGATCGAGTGCTGGATGCATCTCCCCAGTCAATCATAACGAGATCCATTGGGGTCGATTCACGGAGCTGGGTCAGGGCTGATGCGATTGAGGTTGCGATCAAAGGCTGCATTCCCCAAGCAAAACATTGCCGTTCCAGAAGACTTAACAACACTGGATAATCGGACAGGAGCAAAATGCGTTTGCCTTTGAGGGCTAAAACAGGAGTGCTCAATGATGCAGAGGGTTGCTCCGGATCCACACAGGCTTGAATCGTAAAGGAGAAGGTGGATCCTTGGCCTGGTGTGCTTTCTACCCAGATCCGGCCACCCATCATCTCAGTTAACCGAGCACAGATAGCTAGCCCTAGCCCCGTACCTCCTCCGTCCCGACTGGCTGTGGTATCGAGCTGCGAAAACGGTTTGAACAACCGATCCTTTTTTTCCGGGGGAATCCCGATCCCCGTGTCCCGGACGGAGAAGAGGAGCGTGACGGGAGCCTTGAGAGAGTCTGGATCGGAGTCAAGAGGATCATCACCCATCTCTAACGATTCGACCTGTTGACCCGATGCACCCGTCTGATCGACTCGTTGAACATAAATTTCGATCTCGCCCGTCGGAGTAAATTTAACCGCGTTGTTGATCAAATTGATCAAAATCTGGCGTAGACGCTGGGTATCTCCACAAATGCGGGCAGGGACGTAGGGTTCAGCCCAGTAGAGCAGTTCCAGATCCTTTTTGAGGGCTTGGGGAGCAAGTAGTCCATAGGCATCTTCAATACAGGCTTGGAGATCAAAGGGGCAATCTTCCAACTCCATTTGACCCGACTCGATTTTAGAGAAGTCGAGAATATCATTGATCACAGTCAGAAGGGTTTCGCCGCTGATCTCAATATTTTTGAGGAGTTGCTGTTGCTGCAGGGTCAGATCGGTTTGAGCAAGCAACTGAGCCATGCCCAACACCCCATTCAGGGGAGTCCGGATCTCGTGGCTCATCATGGCCAAAAACTGACTCTTGGCCCGATTAGCGATCTCGGCAGCTTCTTTCGCCTGCTTCATCGCAATCTCAGCTTCCTCGCGTTCTCGGATCTCTTCCCGTAAGCGCTCATTATGGGCCTGTAATTGTTTTTGCAAGCTCCGCAGCGTTAACTGGTGCTCAACCCTGGCCAGAACTTCCTCCACTTGGAAGGGCTTGGTGATGTAGTCTGCCCCTCCAGTCGCAAAAGCCTTGACCTTATCTAAAACATCATCCAGAGCACTAATAAAGATCACAGGGATTTCAGCGGTTTTGGGATCGGCCTTGAGAGCTTGGCAAACTTGATACCCATCCATCTGCGGCATACTGATATCGAGCAAGATCAGATCCGCAGGAGCCGCTTTCACGGCGGTCAGCGCCATTTGGCCACTGATCGCACTCCGCACTTTATATCCCCGTCGAGACAACAGGGTGGATAGCAGCCGCAAATTTTGGGGAGTATCATCGACAACTAGAATATTGCCGCGATATCCGTCTTTTCCCAGATCACCTGGACCCGTTGCATTCATGCCGCCGATCTCCTATTCAGGCAACCCCATCACGCTACGGTAACGAGCTTCGACCGTGGGAACTCGTTGTGATTGCCGATGAGGATCCCAGTCACTCTGTGCAAACAGCTGCTGCTGTAATGCCTCCATATTAATAGTTCTAATCTGTCCTTGCTGCACAACTTGCTGTCCCTTCACCCAAACTGAGTCGATCACCTGGGTCGGACGCCCCAAGATCAATAACCCAATCGGATCGGTTTGAGGTAGAAGCGAGAGACTCTTAAGATCATAGAGTACCAGATCCGCAAACTTACCGACCGTCAAGGTCCCTAATTGATCTGCAAGACTAAGCCCTTTTGCGCCACCTAGGGTAGCCATTTCTACACTCTGACGGGGAGTTAACCAATGCCGATAATCTGAATCCGTGAGGTTATGCAGGATCGATCCAATTTTGATAGCTTCGAGTAAATCTTGAGAGTCATTACTAGCTGATCCATCACAGCCAAAACTGACATTGACCCCTGCGGATCGGTATTTCAGCACAGGGGCGATACCACTACCCAAGCGTAAATTGCTGAGGGGATTATGCACTACGGTCGATCCTGTCTCAGCTAACCGTTGAATATCTGGATCGGTGAGCCAAACGCAATGAGCTAGGGAGGTACGAGGGCTGAGATAGCCCAGTTGATATAAATGTTCGACTGCTGTGTGACCATAGCGTTCCTGAGCCAAGATCTGCTGGGCTCTGGTCTCAAGCAGATGGGTATGACGGCATAGATCCTTTTGATCACTCAATTCGATACAGCCCTTAAAGAGCGCATCTGAACACAGCTGTAACCCAGTTGGAGCCACCATGATATGGATCCCATCTTCAGGATGATGGAATTGATCAACCACCTGGTGCATCAGCTCTAGGGTGGCCTCAGTGGATCGGAAGAAGGGCTCAAACTCAATGGCGGCTTCACCTACAGGAATCCCGCTATCTTGATGTTGATCTTGAATTAGGGGGCCGATAAAGGCTCGAATGCCGATCTCTCGATAGGCTCGCACCGCAGCTGCCACACTCTCCAACTCCCGATCTGGGATGAGCACCAAATGATCCACAAGAGTTGTGCCTCCTGAGAGCAACGTCTCAGCAGCAGTTCCCAAGGCACTGAGGTAGATCTGTTCCGGATTTGGAGGCAAGAATTCATGCAGTTGAGCGATCCAGAGTTCCAGGGGTAAGGGGGGAACGATCCCGCGCTGCCACATTTCGGAGGAGTGGGTATGCGCATTCACAAAACCTGGAAGAGCGAGTTTGGCCCGTCCGTCTACAGCTGTCCCGATCACCTCTAAATGCGATCCTATGGCCGCAATCCGATCCGCCACAATCTGAATATCCACAACCTCGTAGCCTGTGTCGGTTGGGATCAAGGTGCTCTGAAGGGTGAAGCTCATAGGAGAATGCAAGACAGAGATGCTGTAGAGAGGAATGGGATCTTGAGATCCAAAGCCTAGTCTAAACTACTTCCTGTCAATCGAGTTTTAGATGCTGCAAGTCGCTCAGGGACATTGATCGAGGAAATGGCAGAGTTCTTCAAAGTAGCAGTGATAGACACGCTGCTTATTGGAGTAGCCTTTCAGCATCACATTATCTTGTCGAAAGAACTCGCTGGGTGAGCTTTCAGAGGACAGATCCTGGGAATTGGCTAAAACCGAATAGGTGCCTTCACTGATGGCAATGTCGGTATCAAGATCACGGGTGGCACTCTCGATCCGGAACGTCATGTTCACGGTATCTCCGATCACAGTATATTCTTGCCGTTCTCCGGATCCCATTTGGCCCACAATGGCGTAGCCGGTATTCATCCCTGCTCCGATCCGCAGAGGTCGAGGGAGGACAAATTCTGCAGTGTTGTTGATCACTCGCGTCATCTCAAACAAGGATCGGAGGGCCTTCAGCGGCGGCAGCACATTGGAGATCGTTGCTGGAAGATCCTCTGGAATGGACTCGGTGCGGCTGGGATCGAGGGAATGGATCCAGACGGCCATCACTGCATCACCGATATACTTATCGACGCGGCTGTTGTGACTGCGAATGATCTCACCAGCGCGGCGGAACCATTCTCCCAGCACCTGTGACAATTGCCGCTCATCGGTGAGTTGGGTCAGTTGCGTAAAGCCTCGAATATCAACCACAACCACGGAGATCAAATGCCGCAAATGCAGGACTGAGGTTTTGGCCCCACTGGCATCGGGGGTTGGAGCAACCGTTACGGCTGCAGGTGTACTGGAATGAAACTCCATT
This sequence comes from uncultured bacterium, assembly GCA_964581005.1. Taxonomy (GTDB): domain Bacteria; phylum Cyanobacteriota; class Cyanobacteriia; order Thermostichales; family Thermostichaceae; genus CAZONZ01. The sequence continues at coordinate 2,018 of CAZONZ010000043.1, read as the reverse complement.
TCCGATTGCCCCAGTGTCACCTGATCCCCATCCTGCAACAAGGTTGGAATGCTGACCCGGCGTTGATTGACAAAGGATCCGTTGGTACTGCCTAAGTCAATTAAATAGATGCTATTGCTATCGAGATACTGCAGGATCGCGTGGTGGCGGGACACACTGGAGTCAAGCAGCACGATCTGATTGTCTTGATCTCGGCCCAACGACCAAGACGTGTTCCCTTCCAAGGAATACTTCCAAGGATTGTCATCGTTACCCTTGATCAGGAGAAAGGGAGCCCCCGGTTGAAGATCTTCAGACATCCGTGATACTGAGGTGGAATATGCAATACATGGAACGATCAGCTTTGCCTCGGCCAACGACTGCAGCAAGCTTCCCGTATCTACCTTACCTTGCCCCGCTTGGAGTTGGCGCTGAGAATGCTGCGGTAGCTGGAGCCGAGAGTCTGATATAACCGACCCATCCTAGATCAACATCCTGTGCAGGAACGAGATCCTCTTCCTATTATGTGATCGGGAATCGCTGCGATGTTGAGTAAAGTTAAGGAACGCGCTAAAAAACGTGATCGATGCAGGCTGCGATGAATCAACCCAATCCCAATCCCACCATTCCCCTCGATCAGCAACCCCTGCAGGAGTACCAGGTTCTGAGCCGATCCCCCCTATTTGGCTGGCCAATCCGTTCCCTTCAGGGCTATGTGATCCGGATTCTGTCCGTTTGGATCGGATTGTGTGCCATTACAGGCCCGATTGCTGCCGCCAGTCTGCCGCCCACGAAGCAGCCGATCCTGTTTTTGGTCAGTATGGGGATCGCGGCCAATGGGTTGATGGCTTTGCTGGTGATCTGGCTGTATTTGGGGTGGCGGCATATCTACCAACGCTTGCAAAGCTCAGAGGTTGTGTATGAAGAGAATGGCTGGTACGATGCCGCCGTCTGGAGCAAAACGCCTGAAGAGATCACTCAACATCGATTGATCGGACAATACCAGGTGGCCCCCCTCTTGCAGCGCTTAGGCCGAACCCTGATCCTCTTGGGGCTCACGGCAGCAGGAGCAAGTCTGATCGGTTGGATCGCAACATGGGTTTAGAGGAGAGAACGGCTGTGCCGCACGCGATGCATATTGCAATGGATCTGGACCAGGTGATCAAGCCTGCTGTGGTCGCCATTGGTAATTTTGATGGGTTACATCGGGGACATCAGCAAGTCTTGGCACCGATCCTGAGGGCATCAGCAGGAATCAAGACGGTCTTGACGTTTTATCCCCATCCGCAAGAGGTGTTTTCGGGAAAGCCGCGCTTATTGTTAACGCCTCCGGATGAGAAGTTTGATCAGTTAGCGGGTTGGGGGATCGAGCAAGTTGTGCAATTGCCCTTCACGCGGGAATTTGCGAGCCAATTGCCTGCAGAGTTTATTGAAACGGTTCTGGAGCAGGGGTTACAGGTCCAGCAACTGAGTGTGGGATGGGATTTTTGTTTTGGGCAGAACCGATCTGGAAATGCTCAGACGCTGCAGGCGTGGGGACAGCAGCAGGGGATTCAGGTTGATGTGATCCCAGAACTCCAAGCTCACAATCAACGGGTTAGCAGTTCTCGGATCCGAGAGGCTTTGGGGGCAGGAGAGGTGCAATTAGCGCGGGATCTGCTGGGACGGCGATATCGGTTGCGAGGGCCTGTTGTGCAGGGTGATCAACGGGGCCGACAGCTGGGCTTTCCAACGGCGAATCTGGCGATCCCCACGGCGAAGTTTCTGCCTAGAGATGGAGTGTACAGTGTTTGGGTTCAGATTGGTGATCACGCCCATGTCCAACCGGGTGTCATGAATCAAGGGATCCGACCCACTATCACTGGCTCTCAACGCACCCATGAGGTTCATCTGCTGGACTGGCAGGGAGATCTCTATGATCAGATCTTGACGGTTGAACTAGAGCAGTTCATTCGATCTGAACAACGCTTTGGGTCTCTCGATCAACTCAAGGCTCAGATTGCTACCGATTGTCAGATTGCCCGCCAGCAGCTGGCTCA
>CAZONZ010000042.1:1332-16136 GCA_964581005.1 uncultured bacterium | reverse complement strand
CACAGGATGACCTGCACAGCCCATGGCATCGTAACGGTGCTGATCAGACATGATCAGTAGAATATTTGGAAGTGACTTTGTCATAACAGACTTATTTTCTTTGCCCACCCTTCCTAGTGTAGCGTTGATCCTCCACTCAACTGCGATAGCGGCAAGGATCCTAAGACGAAAGATAGCTGTCCTGAAAGAACGCCTGATGCCTCAGAGATCAAACCGTCATGGGAGAATCAACATAAACAGTTGGCTCAGTTGTGGTGAACTCGATTTTATAAACCTTAAGCTTTTTAGAAATCGTTTCATTCGCAAGCTCTAACAACCGTTTCCGAAGTTGAATCGAATCTTCACTAGATCCGAGGATAAAGAATGTAACCCGTGCCCGTGTGCCAGGTTTCTCTTCAGGTCTAAACATCGCCAATCGGGTACTCCCAGGATCGATCCCAAATACAGAATTGGTACTCTGCTGAACCACCTGTTCAACCAGTGCTTGTTCTTGGGGATCTAAAACTTTGGGGAAATCAAGATAAAGCATAACCATTACTTTTTTACTGCGAGTAATATTTTCAATAACCTCAAGATTAGCCATGACTGAGTTGGGGATGATCAGCAGCGTTCCTTTAGCCACAACTCGTACCTTTGTCGATCGTAATCCGATAGACTCCACTCGCCCTAACACCCCATCTGGAAACGCTGGCCAACTCCAGAGATGAACGTACTCTCCTGGAATCACAGGACGATCAAGGTATAATACCATAGTTCCTAAAAGCTGTTCCAAGGTTTTTTGAGCAGCAAATGCAACAGCCAGACCCCCGATCCCCAAACTCGCTAATAATGCAGTCAAATTAATATTTTGGGTTTGAGCAAAGGCAATGAGGGCGGCAATGCCAATTAAGATATTGATCGCTGTCTCAAAAACTAACAAAAACTCATCGATTTCCCGACCGAACCGCCGGATCAGTTCAATTCCATATAACCGCAATAGCTGACGAGAAAGACGAGACACTAACCAAGCTAAACTCAATACAATAGCAAGATCCATCCCAAAACGCAGGAAGTTATAGAATGCTTGGTAATCTCTTAGAATCTGAAGAGCAAAGGACACTAAAATCAGGGATCCCACTAGCCGAAACAGATCTTCTAGAGGCTGAATCAGTTTCTCGTAGGTTCCAGGAGACCACTGTGGTAGGAAGCGGCGGAGGACCAGAGCGACTAGAGATAGTGTGTAACGTCCAACGATAAGAGATAGTAACATTAAGGTAAAGAAAACAACTAAACGCTGACCTAGCTCAAGCAAAAAATCAGAAGTGGCTTCAGTAATACCCAGGAGATCAAGAAGAAAATCTGTTATGGATTCCATCACAACCTCAAAACGAATGCGTTGACCTAGCTTTTGCTCTAGTTTACCATCTTCTGGAAATGATGATCCTGAAATCCCTTAGCGTGCTTGATGAGGAGGGAGGATGATCCGGTCTAGATCGTGATGGGAGAATCAACATTAATCGTCTGTTCTGACATATCAAAAGAAATTCCATAATCCTTCAACTGCAGAGCAATATTTTGTTTAGCTCCATCGATCAACTGACGCCGTAATTCCATTGAGTAGCTTCCTGAGCCTAAAACGAATAAGTTGATTTGCGCTTGAGTCACCGAAGTTGTTTTCCCCTCTTGATCATGGAGCTCTTCAAATGTGACCTGAGTGCTACGAGTATCTAGCCCCCCTAAATCTTTGGTGCTAGCTAAAATAATTTGGCGGATAAACGCCTTTTCGTCTTCGGGCACAGTCCGGGAGAAAGTCAGGTAGATCATGGTAATAATTTTGCGGGCATCTGTATAGTTCTCAATATCAGCGGATGTGAGAGAACTGTTAGGCACCACTAAAATAGTTCCTCGCCCCGAAATCCGAATTCGAGTTGATCGTAGGCCAATGGACTCAACTCGGCCAAAAACGCTGCCATAGGCAATATAGTCATCAACCATAAACGGGCGGTCAACATAAATAACGATCCCTCCCAGGATCTGCTCTAGCGTATTTTTGGCAGCAAAGGCAAGAGCAACTCCCCCAATGCCTAAGCTAGCTAACAAGCCAAACACATTGATGCGATGAGCAACTGCGAAGGCAAAAAGAACAATCACAATAACAACGGAGTTGGCCGCAAACTTGCTAAATAAAAGTAGCTGACTATTCAGTCTACGACGACTTTGGACAGATGCCTTGACGACATAAATATCAAAGAACTCCTTAAGGATCTGAGATGCGATCCAGATGATGAATAGGCCAATTGAGATCCCCAGCGAGATTTCAATTCCATTCACCCATGTGGGGAAAGGGACAATCAGAAGGACTAAGTCAGCAACCACAAGGACCGTGATCAAACTCAACCCTCTCTGATGGGGAGCAACCAGTTGGCTGTAGGCCGATTTGAAGCTAGGTGGAATGAGGGTTGTGATCAGCCAAGTCAATACTTTGGTTAAGATCCAAATCAACCCCAAAGTCGCCAGAGTTGCCCCGATTTCAATCAGTAGCCGAGGATCAATCTGGATGGCTTCACGTAAGGGATCCAATGGAATATTCTCAAACATAGTTGGACTCAATACCCGTGAATGATTCAATCCGGGACGAGTATATCATATTCATTTTCCTGACCAAGAGCTCTGGAGAGTAATAAGGGGGATCGAGCGAAATCGGATACTTCTGACTGGATCATCTCCTCGTTGGTTGAGTTGGGATTCACGTCTGAAGTCATTCGCACGATCAAGCGCAAACGGGTAGTCTGTACAACTTCCGATCAGCCCTTCGTGAATAACTCTGAACTGGATCTGAACCGAAGAACCGAAGCTCAGCTGGCTGTTTTGCGAGAGATCTTGATATGCTAGGAAGGTTGTCTTCATTGATCCAGACTCAACCCTATGGCTGCACCAAAGAAAAAGACCTCAAAAACCCGGAGCCGTCGTCGCTACGCGAACTGGGTGCGTAAAGCTGAACATCAAGCCCAAAAGGCTCTTTCTCTGGGCCGATCGATCCTGTCAGGCCAAAACAGCGGCTTCTACTATCCCAGCCCCGATGAAGACGAGGATGAAGAATAAACTGAGAGCAGATGTCGGTTTTGCTTAAGATCCCTTCTGCCTCATGCCACCTTCTGTCTCTGAGTTTGCCTCCCTCACCTATTATCAACGGCTTGGGGTTCCTGCGTCGGCCTCTCCGAAACGGATCCAACAGGCGTATCGAACCCTCAGCAAGCGCTATCACCCGGATCTGGCTCCCTTTGCCCCGGAAGTGGCGATCCGGCTATTCCAGGATCTGCAGGAAGCCTACAGTGTTTTGAGTAATCCCCAGCAGCGAGCCATGTATGATGCGACCCTCTGGCTCCGCGATCCGGAGGCTTGGCAACAGCTGGTAGCCTACCGCTCCGGAACCGTTGGATCCCCACCCTATGCAGGGACCGAGCTAGAGCAGGATCCTCAATCAATCGGGTTAGGGGCTGATCCAATCCTGGAAACGCGGCCTCTGTCAGCTGGAGAGATCTTTGCGTTGGTGGTGATGGTGGCAACGTTTGTAGGCTGTCTGCTTTTGGTTGGGGTGGTTGCCTGGATCCGAGCGGGTGATCTGGCGTAAGATTTTGCCAAGTCTAATTCTGATCATTTTGGGTGTTTTCGAGGGCACATATGCCAATGCCACCTGCTTCTACTCCTCTCTTTAGTCATGCGCTCCCAGCTCTGGAAGCGTGGTTGATTAGCAAAGGATGCACTCAAGATCCCGATGATCCCGAACAGTGGCTATGTGAACGGGACCAGTGGCAAGCCCAATTGCGGTTAGAGGAAACGACAATCTGGATCCGCTATACCTACCCAGATGGCAACACCAAAACCTTGACCTTCCCCTATTCCCTCAGCCGGGCTGATGTTGATCAAGCGATCTTTGACGATTAACCCTGATTCAGTCACCATAGCTGCAGACCCGTGAACCCTATCTAGGACACCGATCAACCCAGCCAACCGATTGAGCTCAAGAGGTACTCATGCAGATCATTCGGATCCCTGTCCTCAGTGACAATTATGTTTTCCTCCTATTCGATCCTGATTCTAAAACTGCAGCTGTTGTGGATCCCGCTGTAGCCGATCCAGTTCTGGCCAAGCTGCAAGAACTCAAGGCCCGATTGGTTGCAATTTTTAATACCCATCACCATCACGATCATGTGGGGGGAAATGCCAAGCTCCTCCAACATTTTCCAGAGGCTGTGGTGTATGGTGGCACGGTTGATCAAGGCCGGATCCCTGGACTGCAAAAACCGCTTGCGGCAGGTGACACGGTTGAGTTTGCGGGTAAAACGGCTGAGATCTTTTTTATTCCAGGACACACTCGCGGTCATATTGCCTATTATTTTTCGGCATCGGGTGATCTGTTCTGTGGCGATACCTTATTTGCGGGGGGCTGTGGTCGCCTGTTTGAGGGAACTCCAGCCCAGATGTTGAATTCTCTCGATCAGCTGCGTGCCTTGCCCGATCACACTCGTGTCTGGTGTGCCCACGAGTACACATTGAAGAATTTGCAATTTGCGGTCACGGTCGATGGTGAGAATCCAGATCTGCAGGCCCGCTTCCAAGACGTCCAAGTCATGCGATCCAAGGGGGAAGCCACTGTCCCCAGCCAGATCGGGATCGAGAAGCGCACCAATCCATTTCTCCGTTGGGATCAACCAGCTCTCCAAGCTGCAGCAGGAATCCAAGATCCAATCCGAGTGTTTGCCAAGATCCGAGGGAAGAAAGATCTCTTTTGATCCAGGGCTGATGATCCAGGGCTGATGATCCAGAGCTGATCTGGCCTGAATCCAGCATGGATCCACGCTGGATCCAATCTGACTCTCGGTTTGAGCAAAACCGCCGTTCATCCTACGATTCTACCGTCAGGTGAATCGATCGTTAGCGGCGGGCAACATTGTGAGAAGGCAAAAGGGGTAAAATTAGACCACCTTCAGCTAATTTGCACCGAATCAGGATAGTCCTATGCAGTTTTATCTCTCCGATCCAACCCTCCGTACCTGGCAAGGGGATTGTGCGGTGATCTATGGCTTTAGCACCCCAAACTCCGATGAGGATCCAGCTACTCTGTTTGCCTTGCCTAGCGAGCTGGCTGAACTGGATCAGCAGGCTTGGGGAGGGGCGCTGAGTGAATTGATCCAGGAGCAAGGATTTCAGGGCAAAGGGGGGTCAATCGTGGCCACTCGGATCGGGGCTGATATTCGCAAAATCATCTTGGTGGGTTTGGGCGATCCTGGTCAGTTGACGTTAGAGGGGATTCGGCGGGCAACTGCGATGGGATTGCGACAGGCCAATCAGCTGAAGGCAAAACAGGTTGCACTGGTGTTGCCGGAAAGCTCTCAGGATTTAGCCCTCACGATCCAGGCTGCTGTTGAGGGAGGATTACTGGTTGCTCATCAGGATACACGCTTCAAATCCCAGGCAAAGCAGCAAGAGTCGAAGTCAGGGTTCTCTGTCGAAGGGATTACCCTGATCCTGCCCATCCCCATCGGAGAGCATCAGGCCCACTATGAGACGATGATCCGCCAAGCCGAAATGATTGTGGAAGGAGCGATCTTAGCACGGGAATTGGTCTCAGCCCCTGCCAATGTGGTCACTCCGGTGACGTTGGCGGAAACCGCTCGACAGATCGCAGCTGAACAGGGTCTGGATGTTGAAGTGTTGGGACAGGCCGAGTGTGAAGCCTTGGGGATGGGAGCCTTTTTAGGAGTGGCGCAGGCATCTGACTTACCTCCACAGTTCATTCACTTGACGTACAAACCGGCTGGAGCTCCAGTTCGCAAACTGGCTCTGATCGGCAAGGGACTCACGTTTGATTCAGGGGGCTTGAATATTAAAACCGATAGCAAAAGCATTGCCATGATGAAAACCGATATGGGGGGTGCTGCGGCTGTGTTGGGAGCGGCTCGATCAATCGGTGCCTTGAAACCCAATCTTGAAGTTCACTTTATTGTGGCTGCAACCGAAAACATGATCAGTGGTCGAGCCATCCATCCCGGCGATATTTTGACGGCCTCGAACCAGAAAACGATCGAGATCAATAACACCGATGCTGAAGGTCGGTTGACATTGGCCGATGCCCTGGTTTTTGCTGAAAAGCTGGAGGTTGACACGATCATCGATCTGGCAACGCTAACAGGAGCTTGTGTTGTAGCGTTGGGCGATGAGATTGCAGGATTATTTACTCCATCGGACGATCTAGCCACTCAGATTCAGGCAGCGAGTCAGATCAGTGGCGAGAAGTTCTGGCGGATGCCGATGGAGGATAGCTACTTTGAAAGCATGAATTCTGTTGTGGCTGATATGAAGAATGCGGGTCCACGTCCGGGAGGAGCGATCACAGCGGCTCTGTTTTTGAAGCAGTTTGTCAACTCCACCCATTGGGCTCATCTGGATATTGCGGGTCCGGTGTGGAGTGATCGCGAGAGCGGCTATCTCAATAAAGGCGGGACAGGCTTTGGGGTGCGGACTCTCGTTGAGTTTGTGCTGATGCAAGCGTCTGAGCAGGCTGTGGTCTGAGATCGAAATTCTCTAAGCCTTGAGGGGTAAAGGATCTCACTCACTGTTAGCATAAGAGTTCATTCCACCTCATCCACGTTCAGTCCTCTTCATTCATGGGATCGGTTCATGGCGTTCTCGTTTATTCGTCCCTCTCTCCTACACCTGCACGCTTACGATGCAGTGATCCCCCAATCTGCCGATAAGCTGGATGCCAACGAGTTTCCCGCTGATATGCCAGAGTGGTTTAAGAAAAAGCTCTCGCTGGTCTGGGAGAAGGGGATCGCCAGTAACCGTTATCCTGATGCCAACCACGGTGGGCTCAAGCAACGGATCGCCACCTATGTCGGGGTGGAAGCCGATCAAATTAGTATAGGCAACGGATCGGATGAGTTGATCCGCTCAATCTTGATGATGAGCTGTCTGGAGGGTCATGGTGGGATCCTGGTTGCTCAGCCTACGTTTTCCATGTACGCGATCCTGGCGGAAACCCTGGGAATCCCGGTGGTGCGGGTGCAGCGGCATGATGCAACGATGGCTATGGATCTGGAAGCTTGCCAGAGGGCGATCCAGCAACAATCGATCCGAGTGGTCTTTGTGGTTTCCCCCAATTCACCCACCGGGAACGGATTGACAGCAGCTGAGTGGGATTGGATCCGATCGTTACCGCCTGAGATCTTGGTGGTGATCGATGAAGCCTATTTTGAATTCAGTGGGCAAACAGCGGTGCCAGAGCTAGAGGATCGACCGAATTGGGTGATCTTGCGGACATTCTCGAAAGCATTCCGGTTAGCTTCGCATCGAGTTGGCTATGCGATCGCAGCTCCAGAGGTGATCCAGATTTTAGAAGGGATCCGGCTGCCCTACAACTTGCCGATGTTTTCGCAATGGGCCGTGCAGTTGGCGCTAGATTACGCTGATGAGCTATTGGCCGAGATCCCTCAGATCTGTGAGCAACGGGAGTGGTTGGCTCAGGCATTAAGCCAATTCAGCCAGATTCAGCTTTGGCCCAGTGAAGCCAACTTTCTCTATTTGCGGGTACGAGACTGGGATCTCGCTTTATTACAGCGGGAGTGGCTGATCCAGGGAACCTGTGTTCGGCATACAGGCGGAGGGATCCGCTTAACGGTTGGAACCCCAGAAGAAAATCAACGTGCCTTGGATCGGCTTCAGAAGATCCTTGCCCACGCACCTCAGCCTTTACTGCAAGGAAACTCCTGATTGGGTAACAGAAATCATGAGCAGTTAGAGGTAGCAGACACGATCTGGGATCTCTCTCCTAAAGGATGGGATCTGATGAGCTCTAATGCCTAATTCGCTTGATCTGCTGGGACCAATGCCACAAAACGCCCTTCATGGGCAACATAGAACGGACCCAATTCTAGAACCTCGCACAACCCACCACCCTCTTTGTCATGCTACTGGCTCATGGCTCTAACCTGTTGCTAGAACCATCATGAGATATTGTAGAATTTTATAGATTTTAATGATCATGATCTACTGAAGATAGTTTTTCATCTCACAAACAATAGGAAGCTTGTTAACACGATCGGGGAAAAGCTTAGTCATAATATTAATAATGAGCCTAGAGAAGTTATAATCTGCATTCTCTTCTCCATAGGAAATTGTCAGATATTTAAGCAGTTCTAGACTAAAGTCACTAAACCTCAGTATATCAGAAAGGCAGGCAAGTTTAAAGATTTGATCAGGTTTTAGATGGTTTGTTGGAGCAGAACCAGTAGAAAATAATGGATCTTTAAAATAATAGGCATCAGCCCATAGAAGCTGTCCCCGCCTAGAGGGAATGATAGGAGAACAGTGACGATGCAATCGACACCATGTATCCTCCATTTCCAGATCGAAAAGCTGAAAACCGTAATGCTGAAGATATTGATCGATATCAGAGAAAACAGGCTGATCTTGATATAAAGGTGTAAAGAGAACTTCGACCATCAAACCAATAATAGAGTTGGTGAGTTGATCAACAGCTCCTTTAAGCACATCAAGATCGGCTCCCTGAACATCAGTTTGGAGAAAGTCAATCTGCTCAATTGACTCCTGTGAACAGAATTGATCAAGAGTTATGACATCTACCTCAAATGTGTCAATGATCTGGAAGCCTTCGTTCATTTGGGAAATTCTATTCACAAACTGTGGGTTGGGGAGAAGAATGGATCCACAATTGGGATTTCTAGTTTGGTAGAATGTACGTCTGCCATTAAAACTAGATACTGCAACTGGAAAGTGTTTCTCAAACCAGTTAATCTGCACAAGCTCAAGATAAGCATTTGCTAGTTCGCACGCATTGGGATCCGCATCGAGTCCATAGACCTTGAGATTAGGGGCAAGTAAGTTCCAAGGGTAGGTTAAGTCCTCCTCTGACTTACAAAGCTTTCGAGAACCAACAATACAAACGGTAATAGGCAGCTTGGCCAATAGTGGAAGATCGATCTCTTTCATAGCCTTTAACCATAAACTCATTTGATTAGTCCTCAGTCTGTAGATTGGTTAGTTTACTACTCTCCATATTCATTTGTCAAGATGGAGAACTCTAAAACTCGGATTGCTTGTAAATGTAGCCCCCCAACTCAAGCCCCAATCATGAGCAGTTAGGGTTAGCAGATCCGGGGTAACTGTTCTCCACTCAACAGATCAAGCACCCGTTGGGATCCCAGAGACGTTTGCAAGAGCACGAGTCCAGATCCTCGTTCTTTCACCTCTCCCATGATCTGCGATCCCTCTCCTAGGGGATGCGATTGCATAAGCTCCAATGCCTGATCCGCCTGATCTGCTGGAACAAATGCCACAAAACGCCCTTCATTGGCGACATAGAACGGATCCAACCCCAGGATCTCGCACAATCCCCCAACATCCTCCCGCACTGGGATCTGATTTTCGTAGACGATCAGCCTCATGCCTGCATCCACCGCGATCTCGTTCAGGGCACTGCTGAGACCTCCACGGGTGAGATCTCGCATACAGTGGATCTGAATCCCTGCATCTAGCAAGGTTAAGACAAGATCGGCCAGCGGGGCTGAGTCACTCTCGATCGTGGTTTCAAATTCTAATCCCTCACGAGTGGCCATGACTGCGATCCCATGTCGGCCTAGATCCCCATTCACCAGGATGACATCGCCAACTTGAATGTGCTCTGGACCGATCGGATCCGGGTGCTCTCGAATCCCAATGCCAGCCGTGTTGATGAAGATCCCATCGCCTTTACCCCGATCCACAACTTTGGTATCTCCGGTCACGATCTGAACGTGAGCGGCTTGAGCGGCCTGTTGCATCGAGCGGACGATCTGCCACAATGTTGTCATGGGTAACCCTTCTTCCAAAATGAAACCTGCACTGAGATAGAGCGGGCGAGCTCCCGACATGGCTAGATCGTTAACCGTCCCATGAATCGCAAGGGAGCCAATGTCACCACCGGGAAAGATCAGCGGGTTGACCACAAAGGAATCCGTGGTGAAGGCGATTTGGGAGGTGGGTAGAGTCAAGGCAGTTGCATCATGCAACGGAGCGGTTGAGGATCCAAAGGCTGATCGAAATAACTCCTGGATCAGTTGCTGCATCAATCGCCCCCCGCCACCGTGCGCCAACAGGATCCTGGGGTATTGCTGGATCGGGATCGGGCAGGTGAGGCTAAAGTCTTCCATAACAGGCGTCGGCATGGGCCTCTCATTCAGATTGATTATACGCTTTGCCACTCATCCAAAATATGGGGAGTAGAGATTATCTTGCTAAATGATTGAAATGCACTCAACAATAACTCAAAATCAGACTCATCAAATTGCTCAGTGCGAGGGAACCGTGAGATCCGAGCTGGATTAGACGATCCAACAAAGAAAAGCAACAAAATATTGGTGTCCACTAATATGCCTTTGGATTTATATTTTGTAATCACAGATTGAATGTAACTGTCATTCATACGTTTCTAATTTTCATTGCTTCTACCTGACCATTCTCTACATTAACCCAAAAGACTTTATAGAAATGTTCTACCCTTGAATTCCCGAAAAGATCTGGAGTTGAATTTCGATCAAAACCCAAGATTATCAGCCAAAATTGCTTATCTGATGAAAGCTCAATCTCCTCTAGGCGAACACCACTATGAGATTCCAGCAGATCTTGCATACCTTGGAAGTAGTTCTTTGCTGAATCTACAGCTGACCTTGCATCAATCACAAGACTATCCCCTATTAATCTTCCTACACAAACTCGATCACATTCTCGTTGGCTTAACTGAAGATCCTGAAGATCCTGAAGATTCTAGATCCATTTGTTTGCGATAGCGATAGTAGGCAGCACAAGCCCCTTCTGAAGATACCATGGGTGCTCCCAAAGGGTGCTCTGGCTTACAATCGTTTCCAAAATGAGGGCATTCGTGCGGTTTCTGGATCCCCTGCAACACTAACCCACACGGCGATACACCTGACTTTGAAGGATCCTGAGAACCCTTGGCTTGAGGATCCGATCCAGATAATGGTAGATCCTGATCAATGTGATCCAAGGATCTCAATCCAAACTTCCGAACCGCATCAAACTCTGCATAATCCTGTTGTAACCCTAAGCCGCTGTTGGGGATCATTCCGATCCCACGCCATTGTCGCGGCACCACTTCAAACACGTCTTTCAATAATTGCTGGGCAGGCAGATTACCTTCTGGACGCACCGATCGTGCATATTGATTTTCCACCTCGGCTCGACCTTGCTCCAACTGCTGCACACACATGTGGATCCCTTGCACAATATCCAATGGCTCAAACCCAGTGACCACGATCGGAATCTGGTAGCGCTGGGCAAGCGACTCATATTCATGCATTCCCATAACCGTGCAAACATGACCTGCGGCTAAAAATCCTTGGATCCGATTTTGGGGTGAACCCAGGATGACTTCCATGGCGGGGGGCACTCGTACATGGGAAACCAACAGGGAAAAATTCGTGATCCCTTGCTGCCGAGCCTGATACACTGCCATGGCTGTAGCAGGAGCTGTGGTTTCAAACCCAACCGCAAAAAAGACGACTTCTCGATCGGGGTGAGCTGTGGCAATGGAGAGAGCATCCACAGGCGAGTAAAGGATCTGGATCTGTCCTCCGGCTGCCTTGACTGCCAACAAATCCGTTTGGCTCCCAGGAACTCGTAACATATCCCCAAACGAGCAGAGGATCACCTCAGGACGGCTGGCGAGATCAATGGCTTGGTCAATAATTTCAACATCTGTAACACAAACCGGACAACCCGGTCCGTGAACCAGCGTGATCTGAGGAGGGATCAGTCGATCGAGACCATATTTAACAATCGTGTGAGTCTGCCCGCCGCAGATCTCCATGATCGTCCAGGGGTGGGCAGTGAGTTGAGAAAGAGCGCGGGTGAGGTGTTCAACCCGACCCGCATCCCGATATTCATGCACAAATTTCATGAGATCTTGAGTTGTGATCTTGATCTAAGGTCTTCACGAGGTGACGAGTTGATCAACTGGATCCAGAGCAACGGCTTTGCCCTCTTGGTGACCATGATGCCCGTTGTGACCATTCTGGATATTGGCATTCTGGGCCTTGTTGTTGAGGCAGTTGGCATGAGTTCTGCAGCGATCATCTCCCAGACAAATGCCCATGGATCGAGCGGTTTGCACCATCATGTCATCCGGTTGAACTGGATTGGGGCAGCGTTCCTCCTGGTGGCACTGCCTGACGTAGGGCAGGATCTCCTCCAGAGAATAGGAACTGACGTCGCCATTTTCCCAAACCACCAGATGGCTGTGTTGATCCGATTGGATTAGATCCACGGCTTTCTTGGCGAAACTGGTGGCCAACAGGCGATCAAACGAAGAGGGGGTGCCACTCCGCTGCAAATGGCCCAGGATCACAACCCGTGTGTCCACCTTGTCCATGCCACAGAAATTCATTTGATCCAGCTGGCACAGTTCTTGACTACGCTTGCGAATCTCTTGGCTCAAGACATCGGCAATGGTGGACTCTTTTTCACGGCCAGAATCTTTGATCCCTTCTGAGATCACGATCAGAGCAAAATTCCGACCATCCAGACGCATATTGGCAATCTGATGGCAAACTCGATCCACAACTTCAGGAGTCAGCTTCGGCGTTAACTCTGGGATCAAAATCGCATCTGCACCACCAGCGATCCCAGCATGGAGGGCCAAATGACCCGCATCCCGTCCCATTACTTGAACGACCATGACCCGTTCGTGACTCGCAGCGGTGAAGGTCAGATCAAATAAAGACTTGGTGACCGTATTGATCGCAGTATCGAATCCAACAGCTCGCTCTGTTTTGGGCACATCATTATCGATGGTTTTGGGGATCACCACCATCTTCCACTGACCGTGATGAGCTAGCTCCGCCAAAATCTCTAGACTGCCATCGCCTCCGATCGCAATCAGCCCATCCAACTGCAGCATTTCATAGCCACGCAAGATGTCGGCCCGATCCTGGACGGGATCTCCCTTACTCAAGGATCCGAGAATGCTACCACTCAAAAACTGGAGAATATCCAATCCTTTCAGCAATCCTGGTAGATCATAGCCATGATCCCGCAATTTCAAATCCTCTGGCTGGCACTGACCTCTAGCAATGGCCGATAAGCCATCCGTCCCGTAGGGGATCCCGTACACTTCCCAACCCAAATGGCAAGCACACTTGACAACAGCCCGGATCACGGCATTCAGACCCGGACAATCTCCACCACTTGTTAAAACACCAATCCGCTTCTGACTCATGACAGGGTTCCCTCTGGATAACGTGCTACTTTGGCTGCTGTGTTGTTGAACAGAATCTCGGATCCTAGACTTAGGGATCCGTTTGACCGAACTAGGGTGTGGCGAGACTGACGGCTGCACCCCACTCTGGCTGATAGGTGGTCAAAGCTCGCATGTACTGAGCCCGTTCAAACTCCGCTGGATCGGGACACTTCAGCTGACTCATACTTCCCTGCATCTGACGGACAGACTCATATTCGTTCTCAATCATCCAGTTGCGGATCCCTTCCTCTAGCGTAATCAGTGAGGAGATCCCATGCCGGAGCAAGGTCGAACAGATCATCGTGACATGTGCCCCCACCATCAGCATCTTGATCACATCCTGAGGCTTTTGGATCCCACTGGTGGCGGCAAGGCTGGCATTGACCCGCCCATGCAGGATCGCAATCCACCGCATCGGTAACCGCATTGCCTGGGGTGTACTTAACAAAATATTCGGTTCAACATCAAGCGTCCGTAGGTTGATATCCGGCTGGTAGAAGCGATTAAACAAAACCAATCCATCGGCTCCAGCTTGATCGAGACGCTTAGCCACATTCGCCGTATTGGTGAAATATGGGCTGAGCTTGATCGCCACCGGGATCTTCACGGCAGCTTTCACCGCTTTGACAACCTCCAGGATCGACTCTTCAATTTCGGCTGCGGTCTGATCCATGTTGGTGGGCACGTAATAAAGATTCAACTCGATGGCATCGGCCCCAGCTTGCTCCATCTCACGGGCAAAGTTGATCCAGCCCCCCAGCGAAGATCCATTCAGACTGGCAATGATCGGGATCGAGGCAGCAGCTTTGGCATTGGCAATGTGATCGAGGTAGTCTTCTGGAGAAACGCGAAAGCTATCGGGGGCGGGAAAATAGGTCAAGGCTTCGGGGAAACTCTCGCTACCGTAGTCAAGATGGTGCTCCAGTTCTAGACTCTCTAACCGTAGCTGTTCTTCAAACAGAGAATGCATGACAACAGCGCCTGCACCAGCCTCTTCCATCGCCTTGATATTGTCGATGCTTTCGGAAAGGGGGGAAGCAGACGGAACCAGAGGCGATCGGAGCTTCAGGCCCATATATGTCGTGGTCAGGTCAGTCATACTGTTGTCTACCTCACAGCGCAAAACGAGAGCGATCCCAGCCATCTATCAAGATTCCAAGGGCTTCCACCATCTGACATTCGGACTCATAGGGTTGGACCATGATCTAGATAGTCTGGGGTTCAGCAGTGGACTTAAGAGATCCGGAAACTAGATCCCTTGGCTAGCTTCGATCTTAGATGAGCTTTATCTCTGGAGCCGTTCAAAGCTATGATCTTTTTAGATCTTTAGGACAGCTTTAGAAGTCAGTTGGCTTTAGCAGTCAGTTGATTGAGATCAAACTCGACTCCCTCACCCAGATCATCCCCAGATCCTCTTCAGAAGGCTCGAAGCCCGACTCAATTGTGAAAATATCTCTAGGCTTGAGCGCTTTTTGTAAGCATTTCTCAAGCTTGCTCCTCATCCTGTGAC
>CAZONZ010000042.1:0-1232 GCA_964581005.1 uncultured bacterium | reverse complement strand
AAAGGGTGTTAAAAAGCACAAAATGATCTCACACAAGCTTAATCTAGCTTCGGAAATATTCGATCATTTGTTACAAATCTGATAAGGATAGAAAAGCAATACAGCTAGCAGCACGGTAGACGCTCAGCTAGGATCTTTACAAGGCACACTTTTTGGCACAAGCTGTCAGCGAGAACTATCTTCAGAGGGGAACTGCAAAAGCTGATCAACCCTTAATCTCGATCCCTGTTCAATCGGTTGCAGTAGAGCCGAAGCAATTGGATCGTTCCCAGTAAAGACACTGTCAGCGTAGAGTCCTTCTAGCAAGGTTGAAACGGTCACTTGGCCTCGGATCGGATCGATAATCCAGTATTCTGGGATCCCACGCGCTTGATACTGAGATCGCTTGTATCGATAGTCTCGGTCTTCATTCGTCTTGCCGGGACTCACCACTTCCACCACCAACTGAGGCGGCGGCATATCCAGCGTCACAGTTGATCGAGGAGCCCCTTTCAAAGCCCCAACTAATTCATCGGTCAACACCATCAAATCAGGTTGTCGCACAGTCGCCCGGATCCCAGTAACAACCAGCTCTGTTTTCGTTCGTAACCAAGCAGAGGGGAAGCCAAGTTGAGCCAAGTATACAAACAAAAAGGAGGTGATCAGACAGTTGATCTCGCTTTCTGTTGGCATGACCTGCAACTCCCCATTCTCTAGCTCATAACGAGTATCGGTCCCGTCATCATATTGAAAAAACTCCTCCAAAGTCATAGGTTGGGGGATGGGTCTTAAGGTCGCAAGGCTGATCGGTTCCATATCAATCCGGTTTGGGTCATGCTCAACAGTCGATGCTCTTGATCCTAAACCATACCCTGTCAGGCTTTCGTCTCGATCGAGGGGACCACGCCCAAAGCCTCGTATTCATGAAGATTGAACTTTAGATCCTGAGGATTGCGGATCTGTTTTTTAAGTTGCTTCACGAACAAAGGGAGGATCTGATGGGTGATGTGCTGGAACGCTGCGGAAATCCCTTGATCCTGGTAGATTTTGCCAATTTGGGCCTCGATCCGGGTTGGCTCTCCCAGTCCAGACAAAAATTGATTTGAAGTAAACCGCGCAAATAACTCGCCCCGAAAGCTACCTGATTGAACATACTGAAGAATCCATTCACGAGCATAGAGGGACAAGATCGCATCACCAATCCAGGCTTGCTCACGTAGGGTTTGTTCGTCCATCTCCGATCACCGTAACCA
>CAZONZ010000041.1:0-16224 GCA_964581005.1 uncultured bacterium | reverse complement strand
GTTGATTTGAAGGATCGGCTTCATAGCTAAATAGTTGAATGATCAAGGCGCTCTCTACATCTGGGGAGCGTCTTTTTGGTCGGTTGTTAGCCTGGACCCGTAGAAACCCTGCAGGTTGCCAGCCCGATCTAGGATGGGCAAAGCAGAGCCAACTGTTCTTAGGATCAAATTCAAGAGTGGATCAGTAAAATGGTGGATCAGCAACCGGTTGGATTTATCAATTTGAATAAACCGTTGGGGCTGACGTCACATGATTGTGTGGGAATGCTGCGACGGGTGTTGCACACTCGCAAAATTGGACATGGAGGCACACTGGATCCCGATGCGACTGGGGTTTTGCCCATTGCAGTAGGGCGAGCGACTCGATTGATCTCGTTTCTCCCCAGCAACAAGTGTTATCAAGCCACGTTTCAACTAGGGCGCACGAGTACGACAGATGATGCTTCAGGAGAGATCCTCGATCTCAACCCCTTTCCACCCTTGACGCTCGAACAGGTTGAAGCTCAGCTCCAGCATTTTCAGGGCACGATCAAGCAAGTCCCTCCTCTGTTCAGTGCGATTAAACAGCAGGGCAAACCTTTGTATCAGCTGGCCCGCTCTGGAGTTCAACCCGACCAGATTGATCGACCCCCTCGATCGGTTCGAGTTGATGAGATCCGGATCCTGGCTTGGCGATTGGGTGAGTTTCCAGAGTTAGAGCTAGAGATCACCTGTGGATCAGGAACTTACATTCGAGCTATTGCAAGGGATCTGGGTCAGGCGCTCGGATGTGGGGGATTGATGAGTCAGCTGATCCGTTTGCAGAGTGGACCGTTTCTGTTAGGGAACAGTATTGATCTTGATCAACTTAAGCATGATCCCAACCCTCAAGCCGCGTTGATCTCCCCCCAGCTAGTTTTTAGAGGCTTTCCGACGATCCGACTAGCGACCTCAGAGGTAGAGCGTTGGTGTTGTGGGCAGTCGATCGATTGGGATCCTGCTTGGGATTGGGCTGACCATGGGTTGGGCAATTTTGGAGGGGATCTAGAGCCAGAGCAAACCCGTAGCCATGCGGCTGCTTCTGCAATTGTGGTCTTGCATCAGGAAACCAATCAGTTTTTAGGATTAGGAGAACAGCAATCGGGAATGTTGAAAGCGATTCGAGTTTGGAACTGATCGAGAGTCGTTTTTGTGACTGTTAATGGGAGCCTGCTCTCATGTAGGATGGATGTTCGACTGTTGACCTAAGCCTGAATCTCAACGTCTCTAACCATGTACAGGTTTTTATGGATTTTCTGACCCATCCTGTTGTTCTGACATTGCTGGTGATTGGGCTAGCCTTGGCCGCATTTATTACGGAATGGTTCCCAGTGGATTTGGTGGCGTTGATGATCGCCATTTCCTTGGTCGTTTTGGGACTGGTGACCCCCGAAGAAGGGATTTCGGGATTTGGCAATTCTGCCACCATTACCGTGATGGCCATGTTTATCTTGAGCGCCGGGATCGCGCGAACAGGAGCCATTCAAGTGGTTCAGGATTTCTTGCTGCGGTGGGGAGGAACTCAGCTCACTCGTCAAATTGCTTTGATGGGCGTAACGGTTGGCCCCATCACCGCATTTATTAATAACACAGCTGTGGTGGCTGCCCTCTTGCCTGTGATTGAAGAGCTTTGCCGCAAACAAAATATTTCACCGTCAAAACTCTTGATCCCGCTCTCCTATGTGACGATCCTAGGAGGAATGTTAAGTGTGATTGGCACATCCACCAATGTTCTTGCAAGTGGATTGTCGCAACAATTGGGCTATGGGGAATTTAAGTTATTTCAATTTACTCCCCTAGGGATATGCACTTTTTCGATCGGTCTGATCTATCTGACGATCATGGCTCCTAAGTTGCTCCCTGCTCGTAGGGCTACTTCTGATGATTTGCTGGATAAGAATTACGGTCTTAAAGATTATGTGAGTGAAGTTGTTGTAACCCCACAGTCCAACTTGATCGGTCAAACGTTACAATCTACCCAGCTGCAGCGCAAGTTTGATCTTGATGTTCTAGAACTGATCCGTGGTGGGACTCATTTTGCCCAACCATTGGGAGATAAAGTCCTGATCGCCAATGATGTGTTACTGGTGCGGGGGGGGCGGGCTGATCTGCTCAAAATTCGAGAGGATCGAGGGTTGGAAATTGTGCCGGATGTCAAGTTTCAAGATGAGTTAGAGGATCTGAGCACGGGGGAGGAAGGGATCGCCGAAGTTTTGATTTTATCGAATTCCCGCTTGGTTGGAACAACCCTGAAAGAATTACGTTTCCGCCAACGTTATAACTTGACTGTACTAGCGATCCGGCGAGGGGAAGAACTGGTGCGAGATCGATTGAATAAGGTACGCTTGCGATTTGGGGATCTGTTGTTGGTACAAGGTCCAAAACAAAGTTTATTGGGTTTGCAGACGAGCCGAGAATTATTGGTGTTGGAACAACGGGATGCTGAAACGTTTCGTCAAGATAAAGCTTGGATTGCTATTGGAATTGGATTGGGTGTTGTGATCCTGGCAGCCTTGGATTGGGCACCCATTTTGGTGAGTTCGTTGATCGGGGTCGTGGTCATGGTGTTGACAGGATGCTTGCGACCAGGGGAGATCTATGGGGCTGTGCGGTGGGACGTGATCTTTTTGTTGGCTGGATTGATCCCCCTCGGTATTGCTATGGAGAAATCAGGGACAACAGAATGGCTGGCAAGTGGGTTGGTTGCATTAGGCAGTGATCTCTCTGGATTTTGGATCCTGTTCTTTTTCTTTGTCGTGACTTCGTTGTTAACGGAAATTATTTCAAATAATGCTGCCGTGGTGCTGATGATCCCGGTAGCGGTTCAAGTTGCCGAGGCTTTGGATCTGAACCCCGTGGCCTTTATGTATGCGGTTACATTTGCCTCCTCAAATAGCTTTATGACCCCGATCGGCTATCAAACCAACACGATGGTCTATGGTGCAGGAGGTTACAAATTTATGGACTTTGTCCGGATTGGTGGCCCGATGAACTTAATGATGGCCCTGATTACTCCGATCTTGATCGTTTGGCTATATGGATTGTAAGCATCGATCCTAGCCATGGGTGTCATGAGATCAGGGATCAGACCGACCTTGGAGCTTTGCATACTTCAAAGGATGTCAAGACACTGAGAACGCAAACAGAGAGGAAGCCCCAGTCCCCTCCAGCAGGCTAAAGGTTTAGGGCTTCCTTCAGGAGTTGATCCGACTCAGGTGGCCTTATTCAGCCACTTCTGTGGTACGAGTTGAGCGAAGAACTGGAGTTCCATAGAGATAATTGGGCTCAGCGTAGATCACCTCAGGCGATGCCACTAGGCGTTGGATCAGATCGACCGTTTTCTGCTTGGCTTCTTCAGGACTCAAGTTGGATAACCCTGAAACCTGGAGCAGTGCTGGAGAGATTGGAGTACTAGGGAGACGGCTCACAAAGGCTTCTCCATCGGTCAGTTGTTCGGTCAACCTAGCAGTCTCCTTAGGTCGCTGATAGCGTACCAGGATCTGTCCCGGCAAGAAGGGGGTACGGGAGTTGATGTGGCCACGCTGAGCCACCCGATCGTTGGGATTGACTTAGGAGATTGATTGTGTGCCGCTGAGCTCAGCAGTTGCCCCCGCTTGGGCTGCCTCAAATGCACCAGGGACTCGCATAATTCCAGCTCCTAGACGTGGATCTTGAAAAGCTTGTGCATTTGAAGGACATATTCAACAGTTCCTTGTTACAGCCTTTTTACAGGTGCATAGAAGACGTTATGGGCATCGCATTGTCACTCATCATCCTCACGCTTCGGACGAGTCTGATCGGACCTGTGGCGATATTGAAGAATTCCGAGAACAGGAACTCATTGCAGCGTATGAGGTAACGGTCAGATCTGATTGGAAAAGCCGTCTTCCTGATTTTGGCAAGAAAGTTTCTCAGGGCAACTTGCTAAAGTATGTTATTCTGGCTACAGATGTACGTTCTGATCAAGATCTTTACCCTGCTGAACACTTGGTTCGGTTTGTTGAACAATTACCGTTTGATTTAGCTATTGTTGATATCACAGACTTTTTTTGTGTTTTCTGTGCTGAGCTTTCTCGGCAGGAGATTGCTGTGGCGATCAATGTAGCTTATGAATTTCTCTGCAACCCAGCTTTGTCAGGAAGACTAGATTTTCAGCAGCGATATAAGTTTGTTACAGATCGCTGGCTAGATAGCTAACTTAATGTTTTGTTTCTCTGGTGCGCAACCAGGTGAAGAGCGATTCAGGAACTGTTGCTAAGACTTGAATAAATCTTCGCAAGTGGTTTGATCACAGCTAAGAGTGCTTTGATCAGCAGACAAGTTCAGCTAAGTATCTAGAATGGCAGAAGGTTGCTCAGATCGGAGGATCGGGGGAGTTGATGAGGGGTTGGCATCCTAAGGTAAACTAAAGTTGCAAAAGGTGAGTTATGCCCATCTTGACAGACGTTGCCAGGTTGGGTTGGCTTATGAAACGATTTTGCTGAAGCACACGAGGATTGATCCCTATGGCTTTTGAACTACCAGCTCTGCCCTATGCGCCGAATGCTCTGGAGCCCCACATGTCGGCTCGGACATTTGAGTTTCATCACGGTAAGCACCATCAAGGCTATGTCAACAACTTAAACAACCTGATCAAAGACACTGACCTAGCCACCCAGTCCCTGGAAGAGATCATCATGGCTGTTGCCAAGGATCCTGCTAAGGGTGGGATCTTCAACAACGCGGCCCAAGTCTGGAACCACACCTTCTTTTGGAACTCCATGAAGCCCAGTGGTGGCGGTGCTCCGACAGGGGCCATTGCCGATAAGATCACGGCTGATTTTGGAAGCTATGACAGCTTCAAAGATCAGTTCAAGCAAGCTGCTGCAACTCAGTTTGGCAGTGGTTGGGCTTGGCTGGTGATCGAGAATGGCACTCTGAAAGTGACCAAGACCGCTAATGCTGAGAACCCCCTTGTTACAGGCCAGACACCTCTGCTGACACTGGATGTTTGGGAACACGCCTACTACCTTGACTACCAAAATCGCCGTCCGGATTTCATCTCCACTTACCTGGATCATTTGGTGAGCTGGGATGCTGCTAACGAGCGTCTTGCTGCTGCCAAGTAGTCTGATCGCTTCACGATGATCCGATCACGCTTGCACAGGTTGGAGCCTAGATCATGTTGATCAGCTCTTTTCGATGACTGGAATTCAATGTCAAGATTGGGGGTAACACCTGTGGTCGTAGCCCCCATTTTTTCATGGTTGATCTCATTCCCTTCTTTAAGATCATCAAAGATCATCAAGATCATCCGTTTGGAGAATTGGCTCTGTCCTGCTCATGATTCGGGGCTAGATCCTGCTTGATCCTTCCTCTTGAACTTATGTTTTTAGCCATGTTTAGCCGTATGCCAACCCAGCTGATCAGGATGCCCTTGCTACCCGCCAAGCCTTTTGGCCTCCTCCTTGGGATCTTGATCAGCTTTGTGAGTTTCAGCCTAATCGGGTCCAGTGAGGCGATTGCAGCAGTCTCGACCTCGGAATCCACCTATAGCTGGTTTGATGCAACCACGATCCTGCTACGCGAAGGCATGGAAGCGATCCTGGTGATCACTGCTCTGCTCGCAGTTTTGACTCAAACTGGACAGGCCAACAAACAGATCTGGATCTGGATGGGGACAGCTGCGGGGATCTTCGCGTCCATTGCCACAGCTATCGCGCTCCAATCTGTCTTTGATGCTCTCACCACCAAGGCCAATCAAGAATTGATCGAGGGGATCACTGCCTTAATTGCAGCAGTTCTATTGCTTTACGTCAGCTACTGGTTACATAGCCGATCGGCCACCCAAGATTGGCAACGCTATTTGCAGACAAGCGCCACTACTGCGCTCAATAGCAATCGACTCCTGTCGCTGGCCATACTTGCGTTTCTCGCCGTCTATCGAGAAGGGGCTGAAACGGTCCTTTTCTTGATCGGGATCGCCCCTGCCATCCAAACCTCCAATCTCCTGGCTGGCTTGGGTATCGGCACAGGTCTGCTGATCGTCCTGGCGAGCTTAATGGTGGGCTTAGGTGTTCGGATCCCGATCCGGCCTTTCTTCTTGATCTCAAGCTTGCTAATCTATGGACTAGGCTTCCGGTTTGTCGGGAAGGGGATCCATGCTCTCCAAGTGGCTCAGATCCTGCCCGTTCACACCACTGACTTCCTCCCCACCTTCAAAGCTCTCGGACTTTATCCCACCTGGGAGACCATGGGCCTGCAACTCCTGGTGATGGGGATCGGAGTTAGCATCCTCCTGCGCCGCCAAATTTCCTCAGCAAGTCAATGAAGTCA
The DNA here is from genome assembly GCA_964581005.1 of uncultured bacterium. GTDB lineage: Bacteria > Cyanobacteriota > Cyanobacteriia > Thermostichales > Thermostichaceae > CAZONZ01. The sequence continues at coordinate 9,891 of CAZONZ010000041.1, read as the reverse complement.
AGTGTGGTAACCCCAAAATAATTTAGGTACCATGCGTCTAGCAGTAGCGCAAAGGGTAGATTCCTCCCTTTTTTAGCGTGGTTGGTTTATTTAAGCGTTCAACAACATCAAATCTGGTCGGGATCGACATCAATCCCGAACGTATCACTGTGGCTCAGGTCAAGAAGCAGGGCAACCGCTCTAAGTTGATTCACTACCACAGTGTCGAAATACCGGAAGGAGCCATGGTGGAGGGGCGAATTCTTGATCCTCCTTCCATTGGCAGCACGATCACCAGTCTGTTGGTGGAAAACAAGCTTTCTCCTCCGGCTGTCGCCACAGCTGTTCCAGCCCGCGAAGCGATCGTGCGCCTGATTCGGTTACCTGCTGAACTGCCTGCTGATGAGCTGCGTCGCGTGGTATTGGAGCAAGAGGCTGAGCTCTATATCCCTTACCCCCGTGATCAAGCGGATGTTGACTTTCAACCTTTGGGGTTAACGGTCACCGGCGATGTTGAGCAGATCGAGGTACTCCTGGTAGCGATCCCCAAAGAAGTGGTGGATAACTACATGGAAGCTCTGCAGGCGGCTAATTTGCGGGTTCGCTGTGTGGAACTGTCGAGTTTTGCCGTGATCCGGACGATTCGGGAGCAGTTAGCTCAGTTTGGTGGTCAAGAGGCGGTGGTCCTGACGGGCATTGGCCATGAAAGCACCGAGATCAGTATTCTGGTCAGCGGCGTGCCCCAATTCACCCGCACCGTCAATATTGGGGTCATGCACATGCAGCAGGTTCTCGCTCAAGCCCTGAATCTGCCCACCTCCCGCACCGAAGACTTGCTCCGATCCTTGAAGCTCCCTGTCTTTAACCCCACGGAAACCATTCCCATGGGTGAGCAGGGAGTGGGCAATCCTGGAGTGGCAGCGGTCTCACGAGTGTTGACCGATTTGGCTGAAGAGCTGCGTCGATCCGTCGATTTCTACGCCAATCAGGAAGGCAGTGCCCCTGTGGTCAAAGTTCTGTTGGCAGGTAACGGAGCAGGTCTGAACCAGATCGATGGCTTTATGGGTCAGCGGCTGAGTATTTCGACTGAGTTGGCGGATCCACTCAGCAGTTTGGCTGGTGGGGAAAATGTGGATGTATCGCTCAACGATCGGCCTGGGATGGGCGTCGCCTTGGGTCTGAGCCTCCGGGAGTTCAATAGCTAGGAGAAGAGGGGTCTATGTTTACACCTGAGATTAACTTTTTGAAGGAGCGCCCCGATAGTCCCATTACCACAGGCGGTCCGATCCCAGAGGTTCGGGGAGGCGGTGATGGTGTCGGTGGCGTTGTGATCGTAGTCGGGATCTTGATCGCAGTTGCTGCGGCAGGGGCATCCGTCTGGGGAGATATCACGCTGCGCGGCCAGGTCAATCAATTGGAGCGTGAACAGCAGGATGTTGAGCAGCAATTGACGGTGGCTCAAGCGGAACTCGATCGGTTGACGGCACTGAGGCAGGAGTTGGACGGGATCGAAGCTCGCACAGATGCTTTCAAGTCTTTCTTCAGCCAGATTCAACCCTGGTCTGCGATCCTTCAGGATATGCGGGGCCGGGTTCCAGCAGGGGTCTGGATTAGTGGAATGTCAACGGCTGAAAACTCCCTCCTGGTTTCCGGAGGAGCGTTAACGTTTCCGCAAGTGAATGACTTCCAGTTGACCTTGCTGCAATCGCCGTTCGTAGACAGTGTCCTGTTGAATAATAGCGGTCGAGTTCCTGCCACTGAAGAAACCAATGAGTACATTGAGTACATCCTGAATGTAACGATCAAACCCCTTGACTTACCTTCAGAGGATCTGGTGGCCAATCTCGAAAATGCTGGTTCGTCGGGTCTGGTTGAAAAAATTCGGATTTTACGGAACTTGGAGGCAAACTGATGACCAGCGGATTTGATGATGAATTTTTGGAAGAACAGGGATATCAACCCACTTCATCCACCCCAACCCTGCTAGGGATTGAGTTCACCCCCGTTCGCTTTGGACTCTTGATCGGGGTGCTGGGTCTTCTGGGTGCTGGGTTGTGGGGTGTGACCCAAGCCCGCCCCCTTATATCGCGGATCGAGCAGCTTGAATCTGAGCTGACCAGCCAGCGCGATACCTTGTCCAATACCCAAAACCAGATCCAGGGGTTATCAGGGGTCGAAGAGGAGATTGAGCAGGGACGGGTTCTGAATGAGGAAGTCAGTCGTCTGTTAGCCAACCCGGAAAACCTGCAAACGCAGCTATTGGAGATCAGTCGATTAGTCGAAGCTAGCGCGGGTGAGTTGGAATCGTTTTCTCCGTCTCCGGTTCAACCTGCATCTGAGACTGAGTTAGCCATCCCAGAGGCGATCGCACCTCAATTGCAGGTGCAAACGACTGAAGTGACCCTGGAGACCACGTATGTGGAAACGATCGCGCTGATGAACAGTATTGAGCGTCTCCAAACCTTGCTCCAGGTCAACAACCTCTCCGTTGAGTTCCAAGAGGATCTACCGGATGAGCTCCTAACCCAGTTCAGCCTGGTCGCTTACGTCTTCGATCCGAGTGTACCGTTGCCTGAACCCGAAGCGGCTGAAGGTGAAGGTGAGGATCAGCCGGCCAACTAGGTGTTGAACTCCCAACGGTCTCAAGGAATAGAGACCTAGGAAAGCTTAGCAGCACTAGCAGTGGTCGAGTTTCTGGGACTTTTTTGGCCTTTCTGGCTAGATCTAGTGGCAAGTTGGCAAATTTGAGGTTTGATTAGGGAAGTGAAGGTGTGTTGATCCTGGATCAGCTCTCTAGAGGCTAGGGGGAAGATCTCAAAGTTCAGTTGATGGTGAGTTCACAGACCCTATGGGATGGAGATGATCGATTGTGATCGGTCAGATCGAGACCGGGGGTTGCCGTGGGCCTTCTGCTCAGGAGTGAGGTGTGAGGATGATGAATCGTCGAGCATTGTATGGTTGTGTGTTGAGCCTTGCCTTAACATTGCCGTTGACTGGGGAACTTCTTCAGCCTCAGTCAAGCGTGGCTCAGCAGTTAACAGCAGCAAATTCACAAGGTAGTAGTCTGATCAAGGAGATCAGCCTTGTGACCACGGATGCAGGCTTGCAATTAGTGATCGTGACCGAAGCAGGCAAACGTCCCCAAGTGTTTTTTACCCAGCAGGGCAACGCCTGGGTTGGTGATATTACCAATGCTGAACTGGGGATCGTTCCCGGCCAGGATCACTATCGTCAGGATGCGCCAGCTCCAGGGATCAGTTATCTGGAGGCACGCCAATTAGAATCCGATAGCGTCCGGCTGGAGGTTGTGGGCACCAACACGGCCCCGCAAGGATTATTGTCAGAACGGAGTGCGACTAAGCTTGTGTTTGATTTTGGCTCGCTTGAATCCGGCCAGTCAGCAGCTCCAGTAGCCCAAGCTCCAGCTGTGAATCCGCCGACAACGGTGGCTCAGCTCCCCAGTACTTCGAGTGAGACGGTCCCCACTCTCCCAGCTCAGCCTGTGAGTGGATCGACCTCCGCTCTCCCAGCATCACAACCGACCTCTCCTGAGAGTGTCAGTGCTGCTCAACCTGCTGCCCCCTCGGCAGTAGCCCAATCGGCTGAGTCCGTTACTCCAGCTGAGCCTGTGGTCCTGTCCCAAGTCCCCTCTCTGGAACAATTGAATCAACCCGCTGGTGTCCCTAATCCAAGCTCTCCATTTCAGGGACGAGCCATGGCTCCAGCTGTAGGAGATATTGCTGTCAGCACGATTATTTCCCAGCCTCCTCCGATTGATTTAGGGACCAATGAAACTGTGACTCTGACCTTGAAGGAAGCTCCAGTTGCTGAGGTCTTGAGTCTATTGGTCCGACGATCAGGACTGAATATTGTTCTCAATGACGTTCCTCCTGGTGAAACGATCTCGTTGGATGTCCAAGATGCTCCCTTGCAAGACACCTTTAACTATGTTCTGCGCTTAAAACAGTTGCAGTCGAATCGGATCGAGCAAACCGTGTTTGTGGGGCAAAGCCTGCCCGGAGTCGGTGAGCAAGTGATGCGGACTTGGCGGCTCAATCAGGCAGTGGTTGAGGATGAAACTCTGGACCGAGTTGGTTTTGAAGGCTTAACGGACGAAGCTCTGATCGAGATTGATCGGAAAGGGATCCAAGCCCAGTTGCTTGAATTGGTGGCTGACGGTGGCCCTCTGTCTGGACCTCCTCCAGTCCAGCTCTTCTTTGATCGACGGACCAACTCTGTGACCGCTCTGGGTTCTCCCCATCAGTTGGATATTTTAGGGGCCTATATTGCTCAGATCGATGTCCGGCAACGGCAAGTCCTGATGTCGGTTCGGTTGGTGGAAGTGAATGTTAGCGATGATGAGACGTTAGGCGTCGCTTTGGGAGGAACCTCAGGGAACTTTGCCCTCTCTGGACTCACACCTGTTGGTGGAGATTTTGGCGGTTCTCCGATTGATCAACCCGCTGGCTCTTCAGTGCCCAACGTTGGGGCTAACGATTCTGGTATTGGGGATCGTGCTCTAAATTTCAACACGCTGAACGAACTTCAGAATGCCTTAGCTCTCCGAATTGAAGCCGCTGTTCAATCGGGTACAGCCAAAACCCTGGCTGATCCGAAGTTGGTTGTTTCTGATGGAGGCCAAAATGTAGTCACGATTGGTCAACAGGTGATTATCAACCGCCGTTTGGTGACCGATCCAGCCACAGGTCAGACCACTGAAGAATTGGTCTTTGGGACTGCTGGCGTCGTTCTGTCGTTGCTGAATGTCAAAGTTGACGACAATGGCTATGTCACTTTGGACTTGAACCCGCTTGTGGCCTCTCCTGCCCAAGTTGTTAACCTGGCTGGGGGTGTCGAGATCACCTTGCTCAATACACGAGCTCTGAGTGCTCAGCAACTGCGGCTCCGAGATGGCGAGACCTTTGTTCTCAGTGGTTTGATTCAGGAAAACGATACGGTCTCAGTTGACAAGGTACCTCTACTAGGTGACATTCCTTTACTGGGCAGCCTGTTCCGACGTCAATCGACTCAAAACGATCGGACCGAGATCGTCCTGATGATTACCCCCAGGGTTCTGCCAGATGATGGATCGCCCTTCAATCAGGTCTCATCGGTTCCCTTTCCCTAAGTCAGGCATTCTTCCTGATCCGTGATTTAGGCGGTTGAGTCATCCCGTTGAACCAATGGGTAGCTCTTGCCGTTACGTTGATCAGGAATTGCCTGGAGTAGGAGTGCTTTGATAAGGAGCGTATCGACGGAGCCCATCCCTTATGATCCCTTCGATGATCCCTTCGATCGGGGTGCCACTAGGTGATTCCCCAAGACGACGTAGGTGGCGAATGGTTACCCAGTTGTGGGCCATTGTGCTAACAGCGTGTCTCCTGTTGTGGATGAGTTTGCCTCAATTCGCCTGGTCAGGATCGAAGCAGATTGTGATCCCTGTGCAGGATCAGACCTATCCTCAGTTGGTTGAGCAGGCGCGTCCTTTAGTGTGGGAGGCTCTCCACCAGCAGTTTGCGGCCCAACCAGAGGCTCAGCAGATCACAATCGAAGTGATGGGAGAACGGGGGGAACAGCGAGCTCCCTTAATGACGGTCACCATGCCCCGAACAGATTGGCAAAATCAGTTGCCCTCCTCGGCTCTGGACACCTATACTCGCTTCTATTTGAATTCATCAAGCTTGATCCAATCGGTTCCGGTCACTCCTCCTCCTCAATCAACCTCCTCCACATCTTCACGTTCGACAACTTCAACGGGGGAACTCCAACTGATCGCCACAGAGCCAGACGATCAGCAAACATTTGTGGCGGTTGATCAACCCTTGCGACTGGAGTTTAATCAACCACTGCCTCAGGCGCTGGATGCCCTTGAGCTTGCGTTTGAACCTCAAACCGATTTAGGGTTCGCCATTGATCAACAAGCCTTGATCTTGCAGCCCTTGCAGCCGTTGCGCTACAGCACCAAGTATGCCTTGCACCTGCCCAGTTTGGGATCGGTGGCGTTAACATCCCCAGTCCAGGTTCAGTTTCGGACAGAGCCTCAGTACACCTACGAGCACGATATCAAACCCCTCTTGAATGCAAGTTGTGTGGGGTGTCATCAAGCGGCTGGACGGCAAGCGCGTCACCGACTGGACTCGTATCAAGCTCTGCTGACCTATGTCAACCCTGGTGATCCAGATAGTGAGATCTTGAACCCACGCTGGTTACGCCGTCATGGTCAGATTTTAACGGCTACAGGACCCTTAAATGTGGGAGTTCCCGATCCTCAATCGGAGTCTGGCGATTCAGCGGAAACGGGATCCACACCTACGTCACCCTCCTCGGATTTAGTTTCAGGGGCAACTCAAACTGGATTGGTCAATAGTGTCTCTGGGGCTGTTGCCAGCTCAAGTGATGGATTTACGAATCTGATCTCGTTGAACTCTGACGCTGATTCTGCTGAAGAGGCTGATCCGGATCCCTCAGCAATTGAACCTCGTCGCGGATCTCCGGAATTAGCTTACATTCGCCGCAATGGAACTCCTGTCACTCGCTTAGGACACCTCACTCCCGCTGAAGCTGAGATCCTCCGCACCTGGATTGTTCAAGATCAGGCGGTCGAACTGAATCCAGCTCAGAAATGACTTGTAGCAGGGAGAAACGACACTGCGATAGGCAGAAATGACCTTGCGGCAAGCTGATCTGTGTGATGGTGAGTTTCCCTCAGAGAAGATCCTTGGAACGACCGACCGAAGGATGATCGACTGATGGAACTTTGGGGATGGCTGGAGCATCTGGGATCGTGCCTGGATGCTTTTCTGCTTGGGGAGAGGGGCTCATGGACTCACCCAGGGGATAAAGTAGCGGAATAGAGATACCTTTACAACTCAGGAGACCGATGATGTTCTTCCGTCAGGATCTATTGGCAAGATTAGGGTTAGCTGCGTGGATCTCAACACCGTTGCAACGAGCTCGCTGGATCCAAACGGTGATGTTGATGCTGATCGTTGCCTGCTTCAGTTTGACTTGGCCGTTGCTAACTGGGACGCTGACGAGTTCTCAAGCTCAAACGGCTTTTACGCTAGTCTCGACAACCCCTGACAGTGGGGCTAAAAATGTTCCGATCGAAGGAGTGCTGCAGTTTCAGTTTGATCAAGCTCTGCCCACCGATGTCCAATCCTTGCCGTTAGCGATCGAGCCAGAGGCCAATGTGATCTTTGATATTCAGGAGGATAAGATCCTGATTCAGGCTACGGATGCGCTGGAGTACAGCACCGATTACACCGTTCGGATTGGATCTCAAGCGGATCTCCCCTTAGCAGAAACTCTAGAACTGGGGTTTCGGACCGAACCTCAGTACACCTATGTTGACGATATCAAGATGCTGTTGGATGCCAGTTGTGTCGGTTGTCATCGCCCCCAAGGTCGGCAGCGCAATCAACTGTTAGATAGCTACGGTGCCGTCCTCTCCTATGTCACACCTGGCGATCCCGACAGTGAGTTGATCGATCCCCAATGGACCAATCGCCACGCTCCCATCCAGAATGCTGTTAACCCGAACTTAAATCGAGCGGGAGGATCTCCAGAGATCGCCTACATTCGTCAGTTGGGCCTTCCCTTCAACCGCCTTGGTTCTTGGACTCCAGAAGAAGTTGAGATTGTGACAACCTGGATCGTTCAGGATGAAGCGGCTGAAAATCGTGACGAGAGCTGAACGAATGAGACCTATTGATCTAACCTCGTCTCAGGTAGTGTCTCCGATGCCTTCTCCTGGGATCCTGGGTGTTGATGTAGGGGGAACGTTTACGGATCTGGTTCTGGTGCAGCAGGGCCGGATCCAAACGGTGAAGGTGTTGTCAACCGCTGATCCGGATGTCGGAGTTTTCCAGGCGTTGGCAGAGGCGGGGGTGGCGGGGACTCCAGACGATCGATGGGATGATCCAGAGGATCCGAAGGCAGCACCTGATCACCAGGACAGACAACCGCAACCTTCAATCTCGATCTTTTGTCATGGCATGACGGTTGCCACCAACGCCCTCCTGGAACGTCAAGGCGTGCCCACCGTTTTCCTGACGACGGCTGGGTTTCGAGATATTCTAGCGATCGGTCGGCAAAATCGGCCTGCTCTCTACGATCTAACTCAGCCCAAACCCCCCCTGCTGATCCTCCGTGATCATGTCATCGGTGTGCGGGAACGGTGTACTGGCACTGGCGTGATTGAAGCCCTCACAGATGCAGAAATTCAACGGGTTCTAGGCGTCCTGAAACCTCTTATTGATCAAGCTGGGATCCAATCCGTTGCCGTTGGACTGTTGTTCTCCTTTCTCTATCCTGATCATGAACTCCAATTGGGTCAGGCAATCCGCCAAGCGTTCCCCGATCTGCATGTTTCCTTATCCTGTGAAGTCACACCCGAATTCCGGGAGTATGAGCGTTTTAGTACAACTGCGATCGATGCCTATTTAAGCCCACTGCTGGCCCGCTATTTGCACCGACTGAGTCAAGGTTGTCACACTCGTGGCCTTCCCGAACCGTTGATCATGCAGTCATCGGGAGGGGTGACAACTGTGGCAGAAGCGGCGGATCATGCCTCTGTAGCTCTGCTTTCGGGACCAGCGGGTGGTGTATCTGGAGCGGCTTATCTAGGGCGTCAGGCTGGGTTCGATCACCTCCTCACTCTCGATATGGGGGGAACCAGTACCGATGTGGCGCTGATCCAGGGAGGGGAACCGCAGCTTACGACGCAGGCAGTCCTCTGTGGCTATCCGGTTCAACATCCTCAGATCGATCTGCATACGGTGAGTGCGGGAGGGGGATCGATTGCGGCGTTAGTGGCAGGAGGGGGGCTGCAGGTAGGGCCTCGCAGTGCTGGATCGGTTCCAGGTCCGGCGTGTTATGGGCGAGGGGGAACAGTGGCAACGGTGACGGATGCCAATCTGTGGTTAGGCTATCTGCCCGATGGGGGGATCTTGGGGGGATCGGTCCACCTGCAGCGGGAGTTGGCGGAGCAGGCAATTCGAGAGCTTGCAGATCCTCTAGGGTTGGATGTGGCCGCAGTTGCTGTGGGGATCCGGCAGTTGGCCAATGGTCATATGGCTAGGGCGTTACGGGTGATCAGCGTGGAGCGGGGGCTGGATCCGGCAGGATTTGCCTTGATGGCCTTTGGGGGCGCGGGACCGATGCATGCTTGTGCCCTGGCTGAAGCCCTGGGGATCCAAACGATCCTGCTGCCGCTTAACAGTGGAGTGTTGTCAGCTCTGGGCATGGCCCTCTCAAACTTACGCCGTGACTATCGCCGAGCCATTCTCCAACCTCTTGATCAGATCCAAAAATCCTGGATCCAACGTCTAGATCCCCTGATCGAGCAAGCAACCCGCGATCTTCAGGATCCCCAGCTAACGGTTAGTTTGGATCTGCGCTATCTGGGACAATCCTTTGAACTGACCTTGCCGATTCTGCAGCATTGTTCCCCGGATCAACTCACTCTCAATTCGGGGTCTCTAGATCAGATCTCAGCTCAATTCCACCAAGCCCATCAGCAACGGTATGGTTGGCATGATCTCGATCAACCCCTTGAATGGGTACATCTGCGCCTCAGTGCCATCCAAGCCCTACCCGCGTTCGATCTACCCAAGCGTGCTCGATCTTCCGATCCGATCCTCCTGAATGAACGACAAGCCTGGTTCAACAACGGGTTCGAGACGGTACCTGTTTACGCACAGGATGCCTTCTGCTCAGATCAGACCTTGACTGGACCTGCGATCCTTGAGATGGAAGGAGCAACCGCTGTGATCGATCCGACATGGTGCGGAACAGTGACGGAGCAAGGGGTGATCGTTGTATCTCGATCGATCATGGGTTCTTAAGATCAAGGGGAACCTAAGCTGTTCATCTTTAGGTCATAGAATGTGATCGAAGTGACTTAGCCTA
>CAZONZ010000040.1:12207-16497 GCA_964581005.1 uncultured bacterium | reverse complement strand
GAGCTTCTAGCTGAATCTTGCCAAGAAACGTTGACTTTCCATAGCCAGGAGCACCTAACAGAAACATGTACTGGCACTTATTGGCAACGTTGATCCCATCTCGTTTGGTAGACTTGTGGAACTGAAAGCAGAAGCTTCAATGATCCTACGTTTTGACAGCCTTGGAGAGAAACCAGGCCCCATCCCAGACAATAACTTCCAAGAAAATCCACTGTCGTCACAGATCCGCCACAGGCTGCCGAACCCCAGATCCCCGCTCAGCGAAGTAGATCTGCTTTTGCATCGCCTCGATCGTTTTCGGCCCTAGCCCACTTTGCCCAGATCGCCTCAGTCGCAGGTTAACCCGACTTTTTAGATCAGGCAGATCCTTGAACGGCTTACTGGACACAATCAACTCATCTTAGATCGCCTCTCAAAAGGGCAATCAAATCTTGGAGTCGCTGAGGATCACGGGAGCGATTGTATTACGGCTGCATTGATCACGGGATCTCTTCAACAGAACTAGCTCGTGTAGACGGAGACTTTCTCCCTCAGAAGTGGCCTGATCAAGACTATAGCCCCTCGAACATGCGCCAGAGGAGAGGAACATTTTTAGAGATCAGTTTAGATGCCTATTTAAGGGCAAACGGAGAGGATTCCTTGATGCAAGATCTTCAGCACCTCTTGGATCCGCCCTGCTAGCAAATCCTCAACCGCCAACCACAAACCGGGAACGATCAAACTCCGGATCACACCCTGTTCATCTTGAGGTAATTCAACGTAATCTCCTTGGTCGAGATGAAACCAGAGAATCTGTTGTTCATAGACTTGCCACACCAAGTACTCTTTTACCCCATTGCGTCGATAAACCTGCTTCTTATCATGCAGATCAATAGCCACACTACTGGCAGCAATCTCAACAATTAACTCTGGAGCTCCCTCGACATAGTCATCAGCACTGATCGTTGTCTGTCCCCCTTGCTCGATCCTTAGAAGAGCATCCGGTTGGGGTTCATTATCGACATCCAGACGGACGGTTGCATTATCCAGAACTTCAACACCTACTGTTGCTGCTGCATAGGTGCCTAGCCAGGTCATGATCTGGGCATGAGGTTTGCCGTGGCCTTTAGCTCTAAGTGGGGATGCCATGTAGACTCTACCTTCGATCAGCTCAGCCTTCTTCTCGTGAGGCATGGCCTGATAGCGGGACTCAAACTCAAAGCGATTCAACCGATCTCCGTTCTCCAGAGGGGGTAAGGTAGGTCGTTGGGGAGTTGAGAGCACGATCATTTAGGAACTGTTAGGAACTGTGTAGATCACTTAAGCTTGATGTTTATCCGTTTGAATTGATGGCAAGGATTCTGAGTCCACGATGGATTGATTTAAGGGAAGCAGGGTGGATCTTCGTCCTCGCGTAATTGAGTTTCCCAGGTGGCGGTGAGGGCGTCGGACATGGCCGCTTTGAGGGCTTGCGTGTCTTCAAATAGATGCACAGGATCAGACAGGGGATCTGATAACGGGAGTAGCCGCAGGATTCGGTTTTCTTGGACGAGATCGAGTTGGGCTTGGGGGGGAGCTGAGCTAGTTAGCCCCTCTGATTCGGATTGGGGCACGAGAGACGTTAAATCAGGCTGACTCTGACTGAGTGTGAGGTAGTCGAAGCCAGAAACATTCAGGTAAAGCGTGCGGTTAAACACGATCGTCGCTGACTGGGGATCGTCATACACTTCCATCACATAGCCTTCCCCTTCTTGCCGAACCTGCCCGTCCTGAATGTCCACATACCAAACATGTCCCAGATCAGCCAGGATGCGGTAAATATCGTTTTTGCGGATGATCGTGCCAACATCCACAATGCAGGGTGGGAGGTAAGGCTGTCGAGGATGGGTCATGACAACTCACAGATCCAGATGTGAACAAAAGGAAATAGTGCAAACGGTCGATCCAAACAAGTCAACCAACGAGTCAACCAACGAGTCAACCAACGGTCTTAATTATGGTCAATATCATCAAGATTGGATCAGTCGCGGGTGAGACGCAGTCCTTAGAAAAACTTAAGATCTTTTAGAGATCAATACAAGGTTTCAAAAGCACCAAAACAGGTTAAAGATTGAGTCTCTTTCTAGAGCATTTTAGATCATGACTTTTTAGATTGATATACCACTGAAATTGGCCTGCAGCAAGCAAGTCAGCAGAAATAGAGTAGATCAAATCAAATATCAGATCAGTTTCCATCCCATCAACATACCTACAACGAGATCTGAGGTTTCATCCCCAGTCAGATCAATATCATCTGCATTGACTGTATCACAAACATGGGAAGGAGGCATTCTCTAGCCCCATGATCCTAAGCTCATTGAATCGGCAAATGTCCTCGATAAACAAATGCGTGAGTTATGGGGATAAAACACTAGATATTGAGTGTTAAACCTGTTTAGAACACTAGAGATCGATCTGCTTCTACGAAACACCCCCCTAGGCGAAGCAGACATCACTTCAGGCAAGGGGGGAACATCGAGGAATGCAATGGGACTAAGGGCCTTCGATCCCGACACTGGAGGCGAAAACGGGTTCAACCAAAACCCCACAGACACGACTAGGACGCACCATCAGAAACTCATTGTCCAGTGTTTTCGGAAGACGGATAAAGTCCTCACCGGCACCCCCCATAAAAATGTCATTCATGAGCTTGGTTACCTCTTTCGCCCCGACAACCCGGACTTCTTCCCGGTGGCCTCCGTCCAACATAATGTGGACACTGAACTCATCTGGCTTTCTTGGCATGGCTGTTCTTCCCCTGACGGACAATTGCTAGCAGATCCTGATTCTGCTGATCGTATTATTTCCTGGGAAGGGCAATCGTGCTCTGAAAAGTTGAGATCCTGATCCATTCCAGCTCATCCCGATGATCCCCATTCAGATGATCCCCATTTAGATCCCAACGATGACTCCCAACTACGACAGTATCCATCCATCCTGAGATCGCGGACTTGAGAATGCCACACGTTGAGCCCAAAACCGCCGAAAAAGTCGATCCGAGTTGGGGTGAGTACGGTAGTCTATGGAAGAACATTGCTTCTACCCCAGAATGAGGAGGATGAGTCCGGATCCACTCCCGATTCAGACCTTCAGACACGGGATCGTTAAGGACCAGGTTTATGGAGATACGCCGCCGCTCTCCCGCTCCTGCTGTGATCGTGGAGTCGCACCTTTATCAAATAGCTGTTCCGGATGCGGAACCTCGTAACATTTTGGAAAAGATCGTCTGGCACAAGAATTATGAGGTGGAACGGCTGCGTGAGCATATGCCTCTTTCCCAACTGCAGCGTCGGATCCACGAACAGTCTCCTCCCCGCCCCTTTGTTGCCGCGTTAACGGGATCGCCCCACCCCGTGGCTCTGATTGCGGAAGTCAAACGGGCCTCTCCTAGTAAAGGGATCCTGCGGGAGGATTTCGATCCGGTGGCGATCGCGCAAGCCTATGCCGACGCAGGAGCAAGCTGCATTTCAGTCTTAACGGACATTCAGTTTTTCCAAGGCAGTGGCGATTATTTGCTCTGGATCCGGGATGCGGTGGCGTGTCCTTTGCTGTGTAAGGAATTTATCATTTATCCTTACCAAGTGCTCTGGGCTCGTTCCTTAGGGGCTGACGCCATCCTTCTGATTGCCGCGATCCTGAGTGATGCGGATCTGGGCTATTTACTGAAACTGATCCACACCTACCAGATGGCGGTTTTGATCGAGGTTCATACCTTAGCGGAGTTCGATCGAGTCGTGAGAGTGCTAACCCAAACGGTGGATCCGTTGGGTGATCTGTCGAGTTGGGTGGTGATGGGGATCAACAATCGGGATTTGACAACCTTTGCCGTCGATCTGGGCACCACGGGCGGGATCTTGGCTGAGCGGGGAGACGCCATCCGAGCCTTGGGGATTGCGGTGGTGAGTGAGTCAGGGATCCATACACCCGCTGATCTGGAGCAGGTGAACCAATGGGGGGTTCGGGCTGTTTTGGTGGGGGAAGCCCTGGTGAAGGCAGCGGATCCGGGGCAAGCAACACGCACGCTTCTGGGGAAGGCAGGATGAAACGGATTCCGGTGCCAGCTCACATCCTCTATGAAGAGTTACTGCGTCTTTTGGAGCGGCAGACCTTTCCTGCTGTGGAGGAGCGCGATTACACGAACCGAGCCAGGATGCAAGAACTGCTCAATTCTCTCCGCAAAGCCTTTAGCCAGCAACAACAGCTGGAAGAAGATTGGCGACAGCGGGGTTTTAGTGTCGATTATCGTTGGAACTCCGACGATCGCCCCGATCC
>CAZONZ010000040.1:0-12107 GCA_964581005.1 uncultured bacterium | reverse complement strand
TAGATCCGACTTCCAGCCCACTGCAGCTTCTCGCGCAAGGTGCGGAAATAGGATTGCTCTCGATCCAAAATGATCAGATTAACGGTGTGGGGAGATCGTTGAACTTCAACTAATTGGCCGGGGTTGACTGCCTGAGCTAGAGTTCCATCGGCCCAAACACGAGTTAACCCTTCAGGATCCGCTAACGGCCAGATCTCAACCGTTGCTGAGCCACTAATGACAATCGGGCGACTCGACAGACTGAGGGGACAAATCGGGGTAATGGTGATCACATCTAAATCAGGGCTGATGATCGGACCATTGGCTGCAACCGTGTAGGACGTTGATCCCGTTGGAGTCGAAACCAGCACACCATCCCCATGATATTGATCCAAAATTTCGCGGTTGACCTCAATCTCCATAAGGGTCGAAACCAGGCGGTTTGTATTGGAGGGTTTCAAACAGATCTCATTAAACGCATAGAATGTTGGGCTAATGGGCTTCCGTTCTTTGGCTTTGTCTGTGTCTTGAGATTGATTGCGATCCCCAGCAGATGTGAACAGATCAGCATCGCCCACTTGGGGTTGATAAAAGATCTGGGCTTGCAGCAACATGCGGGACTGGATCTCAAAATCATCAGCGAGTAAGCGATCCCAAATATCATCGTTGAGGACTTGATCGGTCTGAGCCAGGAAGCCTAAGCGTCCACCGGATTTGATCGGCAGAATGGGAATTCCGTGGGGAGACAGATGGCGGGCAGCGGCTAGAACCGATCCATCTCCTCCCAAAACTACAGCTAGATCAATCGGATCAGACGTTGCCTCTAGAAACACCGGATAAGGATTGTGATAGACCCCTGTCGGTGCAGTGAGAACGGTGATCTTGCGACGACGCAGCTCTTCAGCACAGGCTTGACAAGCGGCTTTACTGGTTCGATCTCCTTCCTTATAAGCCACAACGACTTGATTAAGTTGCATAATTACCCTAATTCCTGAAACCAAGAATCAAGATCCTAACGCAACCTGTTTCACCTTGATCATGGTCCTCATTCTAATCACAGGTTTGGTTGATCAAGCGAATGTTAGCTACTTCCACTAAGAGCGATCCCTTCGTTCAAGCTTTGACTATCTCATCTTCTCTACGTAGGTGGGTTGAAGAGAATTGAATTGATTGAGCACTTGTCATGCCTTGGAGCTAGCCAGAGAAGACCAGATCATGGGTTCCCTCTGAATCTCAAAGAATTCAGTGATCGGTATTTCCGTATTGCGTTCATTATGATCGCTAATGGTGAAGCCAGGACTCAAGAGAGCTTTTGCAAGACGTGGTAGGCTGAGGAGCAGATCGAGATCCTCCAGGTGATGAATCGAGGGTTTCAAGTGAATTGTGGATCCCCAAAGATCCTTTGAGTCGATTGATTGCATCTCTCTTCTTCCTTCCATGATGGCTACCTCTGTTGATCCTCGCCCTTCCCTTCGCTACGCCTACTATCCCGGTTGTGTGGCTCAGGGAGCTTGCCGCGAACTCTACGACTCTACTGATCAGATCACCCGTGCGCTTGGGATCGAGCTGATCGAATTGGAACAAGCCTCCTGTTGTGGATCGGGCACCTTTAAGGAGGAGTCTGAGCTGTTAGAAGATACCGTGAACGCTCGCAATTTGGCCTTGGCAGAAGCACTCAACTTGCCCATGCTGACCCACTGCAGTACTTGTCAAGGGGTGTTGGGTCGGGTGAACCAGAAATTGAAAGCCGCCCAAGATCGCAATCCAGACTATATCCACCAGATCAATACCCTTTGCCAACAAAGTGGCTGCTCAGAACGCTATCAGGGCACTGGTGATGTGCGTCACCTCCTCTGGATCCTGGTGTATGACTACGGCTTGGAGGCTTTGCGGCAGCGGATCACTCGCACCCTATCAGGGTTGAAATGCGCCGCCTTTTATGGGTGTTATCTGTTGCGGGCTTACGATATTGATCGCTTTGATCAGCGGTATGATCCGTCAACCCTTGAACAAATCTTTACGACGGTGGGGGCAACGCCTGTCTTGTATGAGGGGCGGACTCAATGCTGTGGTTGGCCGATCTCTAGCTACGCAACCGAACAGTCGTTTTCGCTAGCTGGACGGCATCTGCGAGCCGCGATCGAGGCAGGGGCCGATTGTATAGTCACGCCCTGTCCACTCTGTCATCTCAATCTGGATTCGCGGCAGCCAGAGGTAGAAGCCGTGATCGAAGAAAGCTTGGGGTTGCCGATCCTGCACTTGCCACAGCTAGTGGGCTTAGCCTTGGGGCTCGATCCAAAGAGACTGGGGCTACAGCGGCATGTGGTCTCAACTCAGCCTGTGCTGAAGCGGCTGGGGATCTGACGATCACCTTGAGCCTGCCTGGGATCACCTCAACCTCAACCGAGGATCCGCCTCACCTGGGCTCACCCGATCTTCATGATTCCTTCTCGATCTCTTAAGGATTTTGCGAGTTCTGGAGCTGGGTTCAACACAACAGGAAGGGATCTCAGCCTAGGCAGGGCGGGAGACTCAGGGGGATCGGAGAAACTCTACCTCTCAACATCAAGGTTCTCAGATTGTTACAACTTGCAACAACCCTCTCACAGGGGATGTACCGCCCTAGTATTCTAGGCTTGGCTGATCTCTGGAAGCCCTAAGGTCGCGTCACCCTTTACTAGGGGGGTGGGTCTGAGGGGCGAAGCGTCATCATCCACGCCTGACATAACTTTTGGTTTCATGCAGTTTTGAGATAAATACGGAGTATTAGAGATCGATGGGTATCAAAGCATCGGGTGGCACCGTCGTTTCCAATCCTCGCCTTTTCCAAACCGTGCCCTTGTCAACGATTTCACAGGCGGAACAGCAGGATCGTTACTTGGCTCGGACAGAACTGGATCGATTAGATGATTTCTTCACCTCTGGCCTGAAGCGGTTGCAGATCGCGGAAGTGATCACCACCAATTCGGAGATCATTGTCAGTCGGGCTGCGAACCGGATCTTCACCGGGGGCACGCCCATGGCTTATCTGGAGCGTCCTGAGACTGAGGAAGATGTGCGGGAAGGATTCCGACTTGGCACGGCTTTCTATGTTGAGTCCACGGGTGGATTTGTGGAAGCTCTGCGCAATGTCTTCAGCGCTACGGGTACTCAGGTTCCGCCTGGATTCCGGGCGATCAACATTTCTCGCTATGGCCCTGCCAACATGCAAAAGTCGCTGCGAGATCTGGACTGGTTCCTGCGCTACACCACGTATGCGATGGCAGCTGGCGATCCCAACATCGTGGCCATCAACACACGGGGCTTGCGCGAGATCATTGAGGCAGCTTGCTCGACCGAAGCAACGATCGTGGCCCTACAAGAGATGAAGCGGGCTGCAGCAGGACTCTTCCGCAAGGATGCTGAAGCAGTTGCGCTCATCAACCAGTACTTTGACGTGGTGCTGAGTGAGTTCATTGCACCCACTCCGTCCGACAAGCTACGCCAGCGCAGCGCCAGTACGGCCAATGGCACCAAGCTGCAGGGTCTGCAGTTGCCTCAGATCTACAATGCTTCCTCTGAGCGCGTGCCTGTGTTTGCGATGAAGCCAGGGCTATCTCCCTCTGAAAAAGAGGACGTGATCCGGGCTGCGTATCGGCAAGTGTTTGAGCGCGACATCCGCCGTGCCTATGGCCAGAGTGTTTCCTACCTGGATTCCAAGGTCAAGAACAGTGAGATCTCGATGAAAGAGTTTGTCCGCCGTCTGGGTAAATCCGAGATCTATCGCAAGCAATTCTTTGAGCCTTTCATCAACAGCCGTGCGCTGGAGTTGGCCTTCCGCCACTTCCTGGGTCGGGCTCCTGAAACCCGCGAAGAAGTCCAAACCTACTTCGACATCGTTTCCAAGGGAGGTCTGGCTGCTCTGGTGGATGCGCTGGTGGATAGCCGTGAGTATGGCGACTACTTTGGCGAAGAGACTGTTCCCTACCTGCGCAAGCTTGGTGTTGAGGCTCAAACCAGTGCCAATTGGGGATCGAAGTTCGATCTGTACAACTACGCTGCCCCTCAGCGGAAAGTGCCCCAGTTCATCACCCTGTTTGCAGCTTACGATCGGCCTCTCCCCGATCAGCATGTGTATGGATCTGGCAACGATGCGCTGGAGATCCAGTTTGGCGCGATCTTCCCGAAAGAGACTCGTAACCCCAGTGCTAGCCCTGCCTTCTTCAACAAAGATGTGAAGCGGATCTTGATCCGGCGCGGGTATGCCCTCGACAATGAGCGGACTCAACCGAAGACTGCTCCGATTCCCAGCACTCTGGGGGCCAAGATCGTCAAGCTGACCCAAACACCGAGTGATCGCAGTGATCGGATTGGCGATCGCGCAGGGATCACCGGGATTGAAGGATCGGTCCAAGCGGTGATCCGGGCGTGCTATTTGCAGGTGTATGGTTATATGCCATTTGAAGGTCAGCGGTTGACCAACTGGGAAATCAAGCTAGAGAGCGGTGAGATCACGGTTCGGGAATTCATTCGGCAGTTGGCGAAGTCGGATCTGTTCCGGAACAAGTACTGGTCTACCCTCTATGTCTGCAAGGCGATCGAGTACATCCATCGTCGGTTGCTGGGTCGTCCCACCTATGGCCGTCAAGAGATCAATCCTCTGTTTGATCTGGCTTCCAAGAAAGGCTTCTATGCGGTGGTGGATGCGATCCTTGACACTCCGGAATACAGCATGGCCTTTGGTGAGGATACTGTTCCCTACGAGCGCTATCTGACTCCGGGTGGACTGTCCTTGCGGCGGCTGCGGCCTGGATCGTCGGATATGGCCACCAAGCCTGCTAAGACCGATGATGAGCAACCGTTGTTTGTCAAGTTGGGTCAACCCTCTGGGCCTGAGCCAGGAGAGATTGAAGTTGATCGGCGGATTGAGCAAGGGGTTTCCCGCAAGCGTCAGGAAACTCGGATCTTTAAGCTGACCAGTTTGGTGAACAAGGCTGAGGTGAAGGCGCTGATCCGGGCTGCTTACCGTCAGATCTTTGAGCGGGATATGGATAGCTACGGCATCAGCAGCGAGCTGAGTGCAGCTGAGAGCAAGCTGAGCAATGGTGAGATCACCGTTAAGGAGTTCATTGAGTTACTAGGATGCTCAATGCTCTATCAGCAAGAGTTCTATGCTCCTTACCCCAACACCAAAGTGATCGAGCTGGGTACGAAGCACTTCCTCGGTCGGGCTCCGTTGAATCAGCAAGAGATCCGGATCTACAACCAGCTGTTGGCCACTCAAGGTCTGAAAGCCTTTGTGCGAGCCATGATCAATACCCAGGAGTACCGCGATACCTTTAGTGAGGATGTGGTGCCCTACCGTCGTTTCCCCACCTTGCCTGCTGCTAACTTCCCCAATACCCAGCGGTTGTATGAGCAGCTGACCAAGCAAAACCGGGATCTAGTGGTGCCCAGCTTCCAGCCGATTGGCAATGATCGGGGCTAGAGATCGATCTGGAACGATGGAGTTTGAGGGGTGATGGGAGTTCAAGGGATCTGTGCGATGGCTTGAGCTCTTCCCTCAGACCCAGCCGGATTGCTAGAAGCACAAGATCCGAAGCTCCGACATGATCTGAGTTAAGGTTAGGCGTGATCTGAACTCAACAAAGGGAAGGGTAGTAACTGCTACCCTTCTTTTAGATCGTCTTTAACCCGTTATTCGATTAGACTATTGGGCTGGGAGGGAGGTCTCAAGCCGCCGCTCTCAGAGTGCAGAGGAGCCAATCATGACCAAAAAGATCCTGATCGTGGATGATGAGCCTCATATTCGCCTGCTGTTGGAGCAAACCTTGGAGGAGCTTGAGGATGAAGGGGTTGAGGTGTTGCTAGCCTCAAATGGGGAGGAAGCGCTGGAGATGATCCAGGCTGATCCGCCTCAATTAGTTTTTTTGGATGTGATGATGCCAAAGATGAATGGATTCGATGTCTGTAGTAAGATCAAGCACGAGTTGGGGTTAGAGGCCATTTATGTGGTGATGTTAACAGCCAAAGGACAGGAATTCGACAAACAGAAAGGGATCCAAGTTGGTGCTGATCTTTACATGACCAAGCCATTCGATCCTGATGCTGTCTATGCCAAAGCGGTCGAGGTGTTAGAGCTCACCCAAGGTTAAACGGCTGGTTAGCCCAAAATATGGAGGAGAGATGAGTGATCTCATGAAATGGATCCGTTCTCGGATCGGGATCAAGGTCTCGATCGTGTTTACAATTGTGTCCTCTCTGTCTGTGATTGCTCTAACTCGATCTTCATTTGAACTGCTAACCGATTTTGGTGAGTTTGCGGCTTCTGAAAATGAGATCAATCTTGAGCAGCGATCCCAGTCCTTCCTAGCTCGGATCACTCGTGAGCAAGCGGAGCGGTATAACGAGATTTTTGCTCAGACAGCCAATGCAGCTGAATTGATTGCAACTCAAGCTTCAGCCTATTTAGAAGAAATTGACTATTATGGATCCCGAAATTTTAATCCCCAAGAGACCCTAACCCTTTATCCCAATGATCGATTTGCAACAGGTCCATCCGATCCCGTTGCGGTTCTTTATTCTGCTAGCCCAACGATCATGCTAGAGATCCAACAACAGATCAATGCTCTTTCTCATTTAGATCCACTTTTGCAACAGCTTCAGGAACGTAATGCAACCATTATTGCAACTTGGCTAATCCTCGAATCAAGTGTGACTCGCTATTACCCCAATACTCATTTTGCGCCCGATCTGCCTCCGATCGATGAGTTTGATGAACGTTTGGAGGGGCCGTATTACACGATCGTGAACCCCGAAAATAATCCTGCAGGCGATACTCGTTGGACAGAAGTGTATGAAGATTCAGCTGGTCAAGGATTGTTAACCTCGGCAGTCACTCCGATCTACAGCTCCTCTGGTGAATTCTTAGGGGTCAGTGGAGTTGATATTCGGCTGGATGCCATTGTGAATGAGATCTTGAGCAACCGCCCAACCTCCAGCCCCGATTCTAGTCAACCTCAGTTCAATCAAGATCAAGCTGATCTCAGAGAGAGCAATGAATTTGCCTTTTTGATCGGTTCAGCGGGTCAAGTGATCGCCTTTCCTGAAGATCAACTGGAACTGTTTGGTCTGGAACACAACGATCGTGTTGGATCGGAACGTCAGATTGCTGAACTATTAAACGATGATCTGCTGTCCTCCAATAAACCTGAGATTCGGACGCTGATCAGTGAAATGCTCGCGGGTAAAAGTGAGATAACGTCGATTCAACTATCTGATCAAACACTACCGGAGAGAACCTATTGGATCTCATATCATCCAGTCACCTCACCCGATTGGAGCTTAGGTGTTGTGGTTTCCGAAGCAACGGTGATGTCCTCAATTGAAGACACTCGTCAGGCTTTACAAACTACAGTTCAAGATCTAAATCTACGGTTTATCGGGATTACCATCATCTTCCTAGGCGGATCCATTCTGATCCTGATCTTATTCTTGATCAAAAACCTCGTTAATCCTCTGTCGGAGTTATCAGAAGCTGCCCAGAAAGTTAAAGAAGGGGATTTTTCTGTCCAAGTCAAGACCTTTAGACAAGATGAGATCGGAACCTTAGCCCAATCGTTTGTGGCCATGATCGAAAGGCTTAAGTCCTACACAGAGAGCTTGAAAATCTCCAATGCAACCCTGGAAGACTACAATCGAACCTTAGAGCAGAAAGTCGATCAACGAACCGCTGAATTAGCCCAGGCTGTCACCGAAGTTCAAGATACACTTGCTTATCTAACGGCGATCATTGAAAATATTGCCGATGGACTCCTGGTTACGGATACATCAGGTCGGATCATTCGATTTAATCCAGCACTTCTATCGTTATTCTCGCGTCATGAATCTGATCTAGTTGGTCAAGATTGCCGCTCTCAGTTAGGGGAAGCAATGGCTACTCTGGTCATCCGATCCTTACACCATCCTGGAGAGGTTTTTACCGATGAAGTCTATCTAGCCAACCACAGGATCGGTAAAGCTGTGGCAACCTCCATTCTCAAAGGAACCCACCGTAATCCGGATCAACAGAACAGTCCTGATCAGTCCGTTCACTCTCAGCCAGAGCAGCAACTCGTCTCCACGCCAAACTTGCTAGGAACTGTGATCCTGGTGCGAGATATCACGAATGAGAAACAAGTGGATCAAATGAAAACTGAGTTTATTTCAACAGTCTCACACGAACTTAGAACTCCACTGACGTCTGTGTTAGGGTTTGCGAAACTGATCCAAAAGCGATTAATTGATGTCATTTTCCCTGCAATACGATCTCAAGAGGAAGGATCAGAACCAGTTCCGGAGCGCAAGTTAAAGCGCGCTGTTGATCAGGTCAGCGAAAATTTAGCCATTATCTTGTCTGAAGGTGAGAGATTAACTGCATTGATCAATGACGTGCTTGATGTTGCCAAAATGGAAGCAGGTAAGATCGAATGGCATATGCAATCTGTGCAAATTTCTGAACTCGTTGATCGAGCTGCGGCATCTACAGAAACACTCTTTGAGCATAAAGGATTACCCTTCATTCGAGATATTCCAGAGCATCTTCCAGAAGTGATTGGGGATCGAGATCGGTTGATCCAGGTTTTGATTAACCTGTTCTCTAATAGCATTAAATTTACGCATGAAGGATCGGTAACCTGTCGAGTTCGCTCTGAAAATCAGCAACTTTTAGTAAGTGTCATTGATACAGGGCAAGGGATCGCGCTTGAAGATCAGAGTTTAATCTTTGAGAAATTCAAGCAGTCAGGAGATACTCTAACCAATCGCCCCTCTGGTACAGGACTAGGATTGCCGATCTGTAAACAAATCATTGAACATCATGGAGGAATGATCTGGGTTGAGAGTGAACTTGGCAAAGGTAGCTGCTTTTCCTTTACACTACCGATTGCCTCGATCAAGTTGTCAGATTCCAGTCATAATCTGAATGCATTAGTTCGTCAGCTACGTGATCATGTGATCGCTACAGCACCTCTACCCGACCATGCTCAGAAAACGATCCTTGTTGTTGATGATGAAGCTCATATAAGAGAGTTGCTCCGGCAACATTTAGAGTCTGAAGGCTACTCTGTTTTAGAGGCTAAAAATGGGGTAGAAGCGATCGAAATTATCCGGAATACTCCACCTGATCTGATCATTCTAGATGTGATGATGCCGACTGTAAGTGGCTTTGATGTAGCAGCTGTACTAAAAAATAATCCGGATACATCTGGAATCCCGATCATCATTTTGTCTATTGTTGAAGATGAAGAAAGAGGCTATCGTCTGGGGATCGATCGGTATTTAACAAAGCCTTTTGAGATGGAGGTCTTACTAAAAGATATTGAGACTTTGGTTGCACAAGAGCCCTCTAAGCAGAAGGTCTTGATCGTTGATGAAAATGCTTCAACTGTGAAAATGCTCTCTCATGCTCTCCAACTTAAGGGATATAGCGTCACAGAAGCTTATGATGGAAATGAAGGGATCCAGCAGGCCCTATCCGTTAAGCCTGATATGATTATCGTAAGTAGTCTTCTGTCTGATCAACATAACCTTAAGACTCTCCGCTTTGAGAAGGGTTTAGAGCATGTTTTCTTTGTACTTCTGGAAGACAGCCATATGCAGTCCATGCCCCAGAATCTGAAGGAATGAACTCGATGAAACCGATCCATCTCCTCAAATTTCTTGCCAAGTATCAAGGGCTCAGCCAAGTTCTTGATCAGATACTGCAGCAATTGGACACTTGTGTTGAGATCAAGAGTGAGCGAGGCGATCAGGGACCACGACGAGCCATCCAAACCATGGGTAAACCTTCCCCGAAGGCTCTCTCAGGCTATCCTATTGAGATTCAGGGTCGTGTTTTTGGTTGGGTGCGAGGATCGGCAGCAGCCCCAGGTGCGTTTTTAATGAAGTAATTGGTAAATAAATAAATCGAGAAGCGATAACTGGCGCAAGAGACTCTAGAGGGTTATCGAGAACTCAATTTGTTATACGATTTAGCCGAAAAACTAAGTGCTCAACTTGAGCTAAAACAAGTGGCTGATTTGATCATGGCCGAAGCCCAGCGTCTGATTCCAGCTAGTAGTGGATCGTTGCGATTACTCGATCCAAAACATCAAACCTTAAAACTTGCTAGTGTGTTTGGCCCAGATCCCGATAATCATAGTTCACCCTTCGTAGGTCAAGGGATCGTGGGGGATGTTGTTCGTAAAGGGCAAGCTGAGATTGTTAATGATGTAGACTCCGATCCTCGTTTTATTCCGAGTACAGTTCCTATTACTGCGATGATGTGTGCGCCGTTAGTGGTCCAAAATCAAGTCATTGGTGTGATCAAGATAACTCACCGTGATCCGAAGCATGTTTATATGGCAAGTGATCTGAAGTTGCTGACGACACTCGCATTTCAGGCAGCGCTCTCCATTAATCACTGCTTACTTCATGAGACTAAACTTCAAGAGGAAAAGATCCGGATCAATCTTGAAAAACTGCTGGGCGGTCGCTATCAAATTCTGCAGACTTTAGGGCGGGGTGGGTTTGCACGAACCTATATTGCGAAGGATCTCCAACATCCCGAAGCTCCTCTGTGTGTGGTTAAGCGACTGCGACCCATTGGCCAAACGTCCCTGGATCGAGCTCGTCGCCTGTTCCAGAATGAGGCTGAGTTACTCAGTCGTTTAGGACAACATGATCAGATCCCTAAATTGTTAGGTTCGTTTGAGCAAGATGGCGAATTCTACCTAACCTTAGAATTTATAGAAGGCATTTCGCTTAGTCAAGAGTTGGCCGAAAAAGAAAAACTTGCCGAAGATCAAGCTGTTCATCTACTAAAAGAAATCTTAGAGATCTTACAGTTTGTTCATGCCCATCATATTGTTCATCGGGATCTCAAACCTAGTAACTTACTGAGGCGATCACAAGATCAGAAGCTTGTCTTGATTGACTTTGGTACAGCGAAACGACTACAGACAGCAAGCGTTGAGCAAGAGCGCACGATCGAAATTGGAACGCCTGGGTACATGCCGATTGAGCAGGTGGCTGGTTATCCTCGATTTAATAGTGATCTCTATGCTGTTGGCATGATTGGGATCCAGGCTTTGACCGGGCTGAATCCTCAACAATTAGAACGAGACTTGCAAACATTCGAGTTGATCTGGGAAGCTTCTGTCAGCTCTGGCTTAACTGAGATCTTAAACCGAATGGTCCGATATAGCTATGTTGAACGCTATCAAACAGTAATTGAAGTTTTGCACGCGATCGAAGGCTTACAATTAGCCGCGTCCATTCCAAGCCAACCCGAACTTCAGCGAACGCCTCCCCGCTTCCTCTCCTGATCGTTGCATGATTGAGAAGCTGCTCGGATCTTGATGGGATTAAACAGGTAGATCATGTAGATCGTCAGGTAGAGCATCAGGTAGATCATCAGGTAGATCATAATGTAATTCCAGTTAGCTTTAAGAATACATCTTCCAAATTAGCGTGACGCATCAATAAACGAGTGGGTTGCTCCTGTTCAACTCGATGGACAAAACCATAGGGATCCTGACTAGGTAAGACGATCAAATAGCCTGTGCTGAAGGGCCGCCACCACGTTCCAGCTGACTGAGCAAGATCTTCAATCACTGCAGCTGCAACCCCTTCCACTTCGATCACGTCCTGGCCCACTGTGCGGCTAATTAATTCTTGAGGTGTACCCCGATCAACAATTTTACCTGACTGCATCAACAGCAATCGATCGCACAAACGCTCAGCTTCATCCATATAATGAGTTGTGAGTAATACACCCCGCCCTGCCTGTTTCAATTGAGATACCAGCTTCCAGAAATCTTGGCGGGCATCAGGATCCAAACCAGTCGTAGGTTCATCTAAAAAGACAATCTTGGGATCGTTGAGTAAAGCACGGGCCAGAACTAGGCGTCGCTTCAACCCTCCAGAGAGATCCGTGACTGCATACTTCTCTCGGCCAAGCAGATTGACTTGCTCCATGACTTCAGCAACCCGATGGTGAGCAGCTCGACCCACGATCCGGTGATGGCGAGCAAAGCAGATCATATTGTCTAAAACATCTAGATCGGGATCGAGGTTGTCGTCTTGAGTCACGATCCCCATGGAACGGCGGGCCATCGCCGCATGAGTCC
>CAZONZ010000039.1:0-16553 GCA_964581005.1 uncultured bacterium | reverse complement strand
GATTCTTGGAAGCCCACACTGTAATCTTTGATTCAGTGTGGGAGGATGTCACTTTAGGGGACGTTACCGTTTCGCTGATTCTGATAGAACTTTACGTGACCTTAGCATCCCTCAATGTAGAATATTATCATCGTAAGGATAGAGGGATAGGAGGAGCAGTTGATCAGAGATCTGTAGATCTTTGCATAGGAGTCAAGGAGTAAGGAGTTTAGCCTGTTACAAAGAATACATACCCTGATCTGGAAACCGATCTCGAACAAACGCCTCAGCCTCAGCCTTCGTATGGATCTGACCGTCCAGCGTAAGTTGTTGTAATTGCCAGAGGATCTCCTGAAAGGCCCGACCCGGTTTATAGCCCATGGCCTTCAGATCATGTCCACTCAACAACGGTTTCACTCGCCGCCACTCCTTCAAATAACACCCGATCAATAGCCGCTGATCTCGATTGGCCATTGCAGCACTTAGAATAATCAGGGGAACTGAATAGGAATGCAAGGATTTGACCACCTGACTAGGGCGTAGATCCGGTTGTAGACTGGGCAAGATCTGGTCCTGGATCAACGGAAATTGGGCTAGCCGATCGAGTCCTGCCTGAGTTAAATGTAGCTGCCGACCGATCTGGGTGGCTTGAGGCAAGTCCGCGATCAATGCTTCTAGCCGAAGTTGCCAGCGTTCATGGGTTGAAATCTCTGGATATACCTGGGCAAAGTGTCGTGCCCAAAATCCAGCTCGCCGCACCTGATCCCGCTTTTCTGAACTCCAGATCAAATCAGGATGGATACATCGCAGTGCCCCCCATACCGCCAACTGATCTAAAGCCTGCGGCCAAGTGTTCGTGTTGAAGATCGAATGGAGTTCATGTTTCAAGCGATCGCCACCCACTGCATCATGGAGCCCGCTCGCCACAGCCCGCCGAATCTGATCATCTGTTTGGGGATCTACTTGAAATCCTAAGCGTACAGCAAACCGCACTGCTCGAAAGATCCGAGTTGGATCTTCAATAAAACTATTCGGATGTAGCACCCGGATCACGCCTCGATTGAGATCCTCCATCCCCCCAAAAAAGTCTAAAACTTGACCTGCTTCTGGACTATTCAGCCGCATCGCCAGAGCATTGATCGTAAAATCACGGCGGTAGAGATCCTGCTGAATGGATCCCAAAGCCACCTCCGGCGGAGCAGCAGGATAGGGGTAAAACTCAGTCCGAGCCGTTGCAATATCGATCCAGACCCCATTTGGCCAGGTCAGCGCCACCGTTTGAAATTTGCCGTGGATCTCCATCCGACTCTCTGGAAAGATCTGATGTAACGCCCGTCCCATTTGCACTCCCCAGCCTTCAATCGCGTCCTGTCCTGGGACCAATGGGTAAGGACCATCAACGACTAAATCCAGATCATCCGTCTCCAATCCCAAGAGCAGATCCCTGACTGCACCCCCAACCAGATAAAGCTGTAGCCCCATCCGATCCGCGATCAGGGCCGCTTGATTCCAGATCTCCTGATAAAACGGAGCAACTCCGCGAAGATGAATCGGATACCGCTCCGGCTGGTTTGGATCCCCCTCCAAAATTGGGAGCTTAACAGGTTCTGGTAGATCATGCAGATGTCGCAATACATCGGTACGGGTGACGATCCCGATCAACTGATCGGCCTGGAGAACGGGCAATCGGCCAATATCCCATTTCGTCATCAGGGTTTGGATCTCGGTGAGGGGAGTCTGGGGGGTGATCGTTTGCACCGGAGCTGTCATGTAACCTTTGACTGGGGCATGACCAAAGCCGTGATGGAGGGCAATATCGAGATCCCGCCGCGAGATCACACCGACCACCTGAGCCTGGGCACCAGCAACCACTAAACCGGAGTGACCATAGCGCAAGAGGATCCGTTGAGCCTCCTCGATCGTCGTTTCGGGTCGGATCGTGCGGACAGGAGAAGACATTAGATCCCGTGCTACCCGTTGCCGAGGGATCCAAGACTTCAACCGATTCAACCGATCCCTAGCGTAGACCTGAGGATCCTCAGTGGGATCTTTGATCGTGGCGGAAGCTGCTCGTGCATGTCCTCCCCCACCGTAGCTGTGCATCAACCGCTGCAGTTGGGCAAATCCATACCGGGATCGTCCAATCAAACTGATCCGATTCGCTTGTTGAGCCACCAGGATCAAAACATCCACATCGGTTAGATCGATCAGATGCGAGACTAACCCTGCCAACCCTGGAGTAAAGGTTTCAAGGATCAAGACCCAGGTTGCCAATTGATAGCCTTCGTATTCTTCGATCTGAAGATCCTGAAGCCCTTGAGCCAACAACTGCTGAAACTGCGGCGATAACCCCGGATCAATATATTCGGCTAAGACGGTCAGATTGATCTGCTTTTGCATCAACCAGGTCAACGCCTGAGCATCCCGAACGGTACTACTCGGAAAGGTTAAAGATCCCGTATCCACATGGATCCCCAATGCTAAAGCCGTTCGTTCAAACCGATCAAGTTCAATGGACTGATTTTGGATCCGCTCCACAATCAAGGTACAGGTTGATCCTACAGGCTCGATCCAGCACTGAGTTACATTCACCCCAGCTAAACAGGTTTGCTGCAGATCCCGACACACATTCTCTGGATCCCCCTGATGATTTGAACTATGGTGATCATAGATATGGATCTCAACTTCAGCTAACTTCAACCACTCAGCAGCCCGATCCAGCCGACTAGGATCATGACAATCGACCAAAATAATCCGGCGTAACGATTCTGGGTTAACGGCTCGCAACTCGATCAACGGATACGCATCCCGATGCAAGACTAGAAAATCTTGAACTGCAGGGTGAGCACTTCCTGCCAGCGCGATCTTGGATCCGGGGTAGAGATGGGTTGCCCCTACCGCTGCCCCCAGAGTATCGAAGTCAGCTGCAATGTGACAGAGAATCAGATCCATACTCAGGATCCCCTCGAACACGTTAATTAGACTGAGCCAACTGATCTAAACTAAGCGAACGGACAATGCTGAACTCGAAGGGATTCATCTCCAAGGTATTCAAATAGGTTTGGGTTAGGAAATTCTCGAATTCCGGTTGATCCGCGATATAGGTCTTAAAAAAGGCTGTACTGAGCAACTTCAAAGACGGATGGGCCTTTTCAGGATCGGGTCCGATCAATTCAGAGGGAACAGGAATCGCTCCACCTTCTCCTTTACCAGAGAGAAAAGAAAAGTGTGTTCCTTCGTCAACCGCCACCAAATACCGTTCCGGAGTGGTGAGCCAGGTAAACGCCTCGATCTGTTCCGGCACCGTGGGCGCAAAGAAATCCGCACTGCCTCCGATCATCATGGTGGGGATCTGGATCGAGCTCAATCCCTCAGGACCAAACAAGACGCTGGTCACAGGATTGACAGCAACCACAGCTTTAACTCGATCATCATGAAGATTTGGCTTGGTACCTTCTGGCAACGCTATTGCTCGACACTGCAGCACCCGTGAAATATTGAAATTACTTTTATTCGGAGGAACATCACAAATCGATCGGATACGCTCAAAATCTAACTCAGCTCCTGCAGACGCCAGAACAGTGTAGCCACCAAAGGATTGTCCGAGTAAGCCAACGTGATCCGTATTCAGCTGTTGCCAGATTGGATCCGATTCAGCCCTGAGTTCGATCTCATTGAGCAGGGTAGTAATGTCAAGAGGGCGGGCAATGAAAGCCGAGTTTGGATCGGGGCGGCTATCTAATCCTGAAAGGAAGGTTTGAAATCGAGTTGAGCTCGTTTCAGGATGTTCCAGCACACCCACCCCAAAACCTTGAGAGGCAAGATGTTCAGCGAGATACGCAAATGTGTCCAGATTAGAAGCAATTCCATGCGAGATCACAATCATTGGGATGGGGGTGGAGATCCCAGTAGGGATATAGACCTGGGCTGGGGTAGACTGATCCCGCTCTGGATTCCGTAAATTCAAGGAAAAGGTTTGCCAGGAGTAGGATCCGAGTTGATCTGGGTTGGGCTGAGTCACTGACGAGGTTGGGGGCTGCAGAGCTGCTGTTACGGTTGTGCTAGCCTCAGCGATCTGTTGAATTCGGGTGATCCATTGATCTTTTTGGCGCAACAGTTGGGAGGCATCTTCAACAGCTTGGCGGGTTTCTTGAAAGTCAAGTGTGATAGTGTCTAAGGGGAATTTGCGTAAGACATTGAGTAACGTTAACCCATCCGGTTCCATTGCCCCCAGGATAAAAGCAGCTCGCCATGCATGAAACTCAGCCTCATCGGACGACGATCGGACCACAGGGGTTAAGCGTCGGATCAGAGTTTCTCCGATCTGGGTATAGGTAAACTGGCCCACCGCAACATGGCTCAAACCAAAATCACGAGTCAGCAGATCCCGCAAGCGCTCTTGATCCTCTGGGCTGAGGCGGCGGGCATAAAAGGCAAAGTTATCGGTGATCCGCCCCTCTCGCACAAAGATCTCTAGATCCTCAACCGACAGATAATATTCAAACAAGGGATCGATAAAGACTCCGATCCGCTCCGCTGCTGCAGCTGGGTTGCCTAGAGCTAGCAATCCTAGACTGAGGCTATGGATCAGCAGGGTTCGCAGACAAAAAGACCTGTTTTTCATAGTAGGTTTTGATCAGACTTGCAATTAGACCAGAGGGTTTAGCTTGTGTCTAGGAAAAATCCGAGGCTTCAAGAGAGTTCTTGGGAATCCTCTCACTTTTTCTGGGAAACAAGCATGGGTAACTTGAATAAACTCCCGATTACTTTAGCACACTGCACGCCTGATCCTGTGAACCTCAGAGCAACGCCTTGATCCAGGTGGGCACAATCTCTGGAGATCCATACCAGCAGGGGCTTTTGGGAGCATGAAAGACATCTGGAAGAGTTAAATTCTCAGCTCCGTCTAAATGGGCTGCCTGGATCGGAGTAATGCCATCCCCCCAAGCATCCCCGATCCCACTGGTTAACTCGTAACTGTTGTAGGCGAGCCAACGGGTCCAATCCCAACGCTGGCCGGATAAACCGAGTAGATCGCTCCACTGCCCTTTGTGCCCTTGAATGGCCTCTCCTGCTACACAACAGTATTTGATCTCAGACCAGAACGCCCCTGGATAATGATCATTCACAAAGCGAAGATTCGTCAGGGTCCAGCGCTCTCGACTGGTGTGAGGAGTGCCTAACGTGATCAAACTGGCTACCTGAGATCGACCATCCCAAACCTGATGGTTGTAGGGAACCGATCCAAGATAAATGCGAGCGATCCAGCCTCCAGCGGAGTGGCCGATCAGATTGACCTTTTCAGCGTTCGTTTGTTCTAGGGTTGAGCGGATGGTGTGATCGAGAGCTTGGAGGATCGGGGTCACAGGGCGTCCACCTAAGGTCGGAAACCAACTTTGGATCTTCAGCGGCACAAGTGTGGTGGGATAGCCTGCTGATTCAAGGTATTGCTGCAAGGGCTGATATTCAACGGCGGCGGCTAGGTAGCCTGGAAGGATGATGGTAGGGTAACGACTCATATACAACTGATCCTTTGATCCTTGATGATCTGTGATGATCTGTGATGATCTGTGATGATCCTGCCTTAGTGCTCAAACTGATCGGGATGGACCCCTAGCGATTGGGATACCAGAACATGCCCTTGATGCCTTCGGGATCGGGTGTGAAGCCTAAGCGCTCGTAAAACGTGACCACACCGCGATCGGCAAAAAGAGTGATGTTGCTGATGTCATGGGCACGCAATTCTCGGATCACTCGTTCCATTAAGGCCCGTCCTAGCCCTTTGCCCTGGTACTCTGGGTGAACCACCACATCCCAGACGGTTGCATTGAAGGCATGATCGGAGGTGGCACGGGCGAATCCGATCAGGCGGCGATAATTGCCCTGCTGTCGCCACATAGCTACGACGAGAAAGCTGTGCTGGAGGGCCTTGCGGACTTTATGGATCGGACGCCGGGACCAGCCTACCGCATCACACAATTCTTCTAACTCGTATAGATCCAGGTCTGGACCACTCGTAAACACAATCTGCTCGGTTTGAGAGGGGATCTGATTATTTCTGCTCAAACTCTGCACTGCCCTGGTTTCAGAAGAACTAAACCAGCCTTTCCAAAAGCTCATGCCAGACCAACCCAGGATCGGAACGTGAATCATCAAATGACAGGTGACAGAGGGCCGATCAGCATAGGGGGGATCACGATGACAGCGAAGCAGCAATGTCTGACGCAACTCATGCCTAGGGGATCATTCCCTGTCAGGGCTTATTTTAACCTGTTTGCCCGTTCCGAATCTGCTGAGGTTGAGGTGATCTGAGGCCACTTCGCTTGCTGCTGCTCTCAGAGATCGTCTCTTGGCTCCTTGCTCTCGATGGGCTGGATAGATTGGATCTAGGGGCTATCCTGAGGATCGGCTCAGAGATCCTGAGATTGGCCTTTAAGCAAACCCTCCGAGATCAGAGGATGACATCAGCATGATCGAGATCTCTCCGTTGTGGCAGGACGGATTCACTTTATTTCTCAGCATTGTGGTCCAGGCGTTGCCGTTTTTGTTGTTGGGGATCGGCTTGTCTGGAGTGTTAGCGGTGTTTGTGGATGAGGCATGGTTGGCGCGATGGCTGCCGCAAGGACGGTGGCGCAGTTCGTTGGCCGGTGGAGTTTTAGGGTTTTTCTTCCCAGTCTGTGAGTGTGGCAATCTCCCTGTAGCACGGCGACTGGTGATCAAAGGAGTCCCGCCCCATGTTGCGATCGCGTTTTTGCTGGCTGCTCCGGTGTTTAACCCAGTTGTGATCCTGGCCACCTGGATTGCGTTTCGAGCCATGCCAGAGATTGTGGTCTACCGCGTGATTTTATCGCTAGGCATTGCGGTTTTGGTGGGCTGGATCTTCAGCTTCCAGCCGGATCTCGATCCCATCTTGCATCCCTTGGTCCAACGGGAGCGATCGTTGCAGCAACCGAGCCGGACTCAGCCCCGTAGCCTGCTGCAAGGGGGTACGTTTTTCCTCCCCACTCGAACCCTGTCCGCGACGATCCCAACGATGAGTCTGATCGATCCACCATCAAGTGAACCAGAATCGGCTCTTGTGCAGAGATCCCTGCCGTTTTCCAGACCTCAAACCGCTGAATTCGTTTACCGAACTGCCTTAGAACGATCCGAACCCATCTCCATTCATCCGGGTCAAGTGTTTCGTTTTACCGATCGACTCTCTACATCCTTATGGCAGCAGAAACTCAATCAATTGGTGATGACCTGGTCCCGCGAATTACGGGAATTGGGAGGTGTGTTGGTGATGGGAGCTTCGATCGCGGCCATCATTCAGACGGCCTTGCCTCGATCGGTGTTGGTGGAGTTTGGCCAAGGTCCAGTGATCTCTGTCTTTGTCATGTTGGGATTAGCGGTGATTGTCTCGATCTGTTCAACCGTTGACGCCTTCTTCGCCCTTGCATTCGCAGCAACCTTTACGCCGGGATCGTTGTTGGCCTTCCTGGTATTTGGTCCCATGATCGATCTCAAAGCGATTGGCTTGATGTTGACCCTATTTCGGCCTCGTGTGATCGCCTATCTGGTGATCCTGACCTGCCAATTCACCTTGATCGCAGCCCTAACCGTGAATTTCTTTGGCAGTTGAAACGGTTTCTACCCATGAATGTGCCCTCTAGCCGATCGATTCACACTCTAGTGACTGACTTGGAATGTGTTCCCGAAAACATTGAGTTGAATTGAGAAGAAGCTAAATAGCTATTGCTTAAATCCGTGAATGAGATCAACTCTTGACAGGGGCTGGGATTCAAGAACAACGATGACTAAAAGTAGTGAAAT
The DNA here is from genome assembly GCA_964581005.1 of uncultured bacterium. Classification (GTDB taxonomy): domain Bacteria; phylum Cyanobacteriota; class Cyanobacteriia; order Thermostichales; family Thermostichaceae; genus CAZONZ01. The sequence goes on along the minus strand of CAZONZ010000039.1, from coordinate 8,759 downwards.
TGGGATTTGATCGAGCTTAATGTGATCTTCAAGCACACTTGAATCGGGATTGAATATGATCAGATTTCTGTTGCCGCAGACCGAAGAGGTGGATATTATGATCGGTGTCAAAGCTTGAGGTGGTGAGGGATTTAACTTCCGTTCATCCAGATCTGTGTAGCATCCGCGTGGCAACTTTGTGATCGTAGAACATAGGGCCAATACGTGCCTGTTGGAGGGTAGAGGTTGTGCAGCAGCTCCAGATTTTAGTTTTAGAGGGAAACCCTCATCTCTGCTCGTTGATCGCGTGGCAGCTTCAGCAGATCGGTCATCATGTTCAGACGGCTGAAACGATCGCTTATGCTAAGGAATGTCTGCAACAGGCTCAGATCCACTTGCTTATTCTCGATGCAGATCTGTCCAATCGATCGGGTTTAAAGCTATGTAGTTGGGCCTATCGTTATGCCAATGTTTTGATCATTATTTTATCCAGTCGAGATGCTGAAACAGATATCATTGCAGGATTGGAAGCTGGAGCTGATGAGTATCTAACCAAGCCATTTAGTATGCAAGTTCTGAGTGCCAAGGTTCAAGCCCTTGCCCGTCGCTGCCATCGATCGGTTCCCCCCTCTCAGCTTTACTATGGTGACTTAAAGATCGATCTGGTCCAACGTCGAGTGATCCAACGAGGTCAAGAAATTGATCTCACCCCACAAGAATTTAGTTTGCTATTTGTGCTAGTGCAAGCAGGTGGTGATCCTCTCTCTCGAACAGAGCTTTTGGAACGGGCTTGGCCAGACGCTATTAATAATCCCCGCACTGTCGATACTCATATCCTTTCTCTCCGCAAGAAGTTAGAACTCGATCCCCGTCAACCTAACTTGATCCAAACCGTCCGCAACGTTGGCTATTGCTTCAACCCAAATCAAAATCCTGAAGATGAAACACCCTCTCAACTCTCCCGATCCATGCGTTCAGGACGAGACTCTACTCAACGATCAGCTCAATCTCTTCGCCTAGATGCATCCCCTAAGGCAGTCTAGATGGTGGATGGCTATCAGCGTAGATCCTCTTACTCGCACTGAATATCCGCAGAGAACCAATCGGCTTGACTGAACTGATCGGGCGCGCATAGTCCTGAGTTATCTTCGATCGTCAGGTAAGTCAGCTGCATTAAAGCTTCAAATTGAGCTGGAATTTCACCCATGAGTTGATTGGTACTGAGTTGCAGATCCTCTAGTAAGCTGAGTTCTGCCAATGCAACAGGCACCGATCCTGTCAACTGATTGTTATTCAGATAAAGCCAGCGGAGTTCCTCAAGTTGTCCTAACTCTGGCGGGATCGATCCATTCAATTGATTGTTGTCCAATGCTAAAAACTGCACCGACTTGAGATCAGCCAACTCAGACGGGATCGATCCACTCAGCTGATTGTGACTCAGGAACAAGGATTCAGCTTTCGCCAATTGCCCTAACTCTGGAGGGATTGATCCGGTCAATTGGTTATTATCCAGGTAAAATCCGGTCACTTCAGTAAGATTACTTAACTCTGGTGGAATGCTCCCGCTCAATTGATTGAAATCCAGAAAGATCACATCTAGCTGGGTCAACTGTCCCAATTCAGGTGGGATCGATCCGGTTAACTGATTTCCACTGAACGAGAGCCCTTCCAGATCACGTAACTGTCCAATCTCTGCCGGAATCACGCCTTGCAACTCTAGCCGATCGGCCAGGATCGAGATCGCACAGCCCCTCTCATCAAACGCCGCTACCTGATCCGCATCCAGATCGGGTTGCCCTAGAGCGGCCATCATCTGAAGCACAATTTGCCGATCATCTCGCCCAGAGCATGTTTGGGTCTGAGCTGAAACCATTGCTGGGCTCAGTCCTATCCCACATGTCACCAGGATCCAACAGAGCGTTCGAGGATGGATCAGCTGAGGGAAGAACTCTGAGCAGAAATTCAGGGGAGAGAGACGTGGTTCAGTCATGAGATGCTCGATAAGCTTAGGAGGGATCTGCTGTGGCTAGTTTAGCGGCAAACGCTGGTGTCATTGGCAAAATTTACGGCAGTGGGCGGCAGTAGATCGAAGCGTGAGATTGAACTGTGGGGAGGGCGTCTTGATCATGGCAACACAATTACACCGATCGCTCCTACATTGTGTCTGGATCACCCTGGTCCTACTCATGCTCCCAACCTGTGGTCAGCAACCGGAACCGATCGAGCCAATCCCTATCCTTGATGGTCCCACCGTCCCCAGTATCCCACCTCCCACCCCCACCCCCATCCCAACCCCAACCTTGCCTCCGGATGCGCCCACCCCCACGCCTGTCCCCATCCCGGTTGATCCCTTCATTTCAGTCAGCGTCAGCCTCACGAACACAACTGTTGTTCCGGGTCAGTTGATCGGTCTGAACATAACTGCCAATACTGAGTTTGGGCTAGGCGGCAGTCCAGCCTTTGTGATCACACTGAACACCTCCGAAGAAGTTGTGATCGACACGATCGTCCTCAGCGCTGCAGAGGTAGGCTGCAATCCCGGAGATCTCGTCTGCACGCCCCCCAATGGATTGATCTTTGAGATCCCAGCGGATGCGTTTCCAGGTGACTATGTTTATGTCGTCACTGCGTTTGATCAACGGGGACTGTTCGCATCAGCCCAGGTTGAATTCACGATCGAAGAAAGTCAGTGATCGTTTATCTCCTTTGATCTTTACCCATCAAACGTTGATACTCTTGAAAGACATCTTCTGCATCTAACAATCGAAGATCAAGCAGGATCTTTTCTGCAGAACTAGCCGAGCTATACTCTTCAATTTGGGAGGCAAATCTGATCAGTTTTTCTAATCTCACTCCCAACCTCCTAACATCCTCTGGACGATGAAATAAAGTGAATGGGCTAATTAGGGAACTAAGGAGGCCAGCTATAGAACCAATGAGTGCAGCAAGAATCCAACCTTCAACCAATGAAGAGAACAAGTACAAAGCAGCTATACAACAAAGAAAAACAGCAATAAAGAAGGCTCTATCTTTTCGATTACGATGGCGAAGAATAATTAGTTTATCTCGAAGTCTAGTTGTGTACTCATTTAAAAGTGAAGCAATGATCTCCCGATCAGTCCGACCCTGAGTGTAGGTAAGTTTATCCATAATGTCACGATCAGCCATAATTCCTCACTTCCGATCAAGGATCTTCAGCAAAACGTGCTATTGTATCAAGTAACTTCGTTAGGTTAGCTGACTGTAGATTTTGATCATATCCTGCTGTTGTCAATGCTAGGATCTCTCCTTGTTTGGTGATAAGGTTGTTGGCTACTAGAGAAGCAGATAGATATTCGTGGATAAAATGATTCTGACCTCTTCGTTGCACTAGATCTTGAATATATCGATTATACTCACCGGACAGATAGTGATCCTGGACCTGACGCCGCTGGTCCCACCATAAGTCTTGTTTCGTTACTAAAGTTATCATTCGGATCTTTCCTCGTGCAATTGCGATCTGAGGATCAAGACGCTGGATAATATCTAGCTCCCGTTGTCTTCGATCCTGCAGAAACGCAGCAAGAAAGTCACGTTCACTCATCCCTTGGTAATAATACTGGAAATCCTCAAGCGCTAACTCTTCAAATGAATGATATCCCCAGGCTAGGACGTTAATCACGATTTTGATCTTGCCGTCCACCATCTGTCTCAGAACCTCATCCCAAGTATTTTCTCGTCTCTCTTGCCCCGGTGCAACGTAGATAACCCCAACTCTTGGCCCTTCTATTTTGTAGACTTCAGTAAACAAAGATCCCTCATAATTGAAGGGAGGTGAAAGTCGATCAAACTCCCTAGCTAAAATCCGGCCTAACGTTGTTTTTCCAGTTCCTCCAGGTCCAAAAATAGCAATCCGGACCTCTCCTTTTGTCAACCTAGAGTAAATTCGCTTAAAAGTAGGGAGTGATCTATTCAATAGATCATAGATACTCACTCCTGTTGAAGCCGTCTGAACTACTTCTACGAACATAAGCTTAAGTCCTGTCTAGAACTTGACTCCTAACTTCAATCTTCGCTTCGAGCTTCCAATCACGATCTCTCCTAGTGGCATGAGATCAGTCTATCCCTACCTCTGTCCATGATCCAACTTTTTGCTCTGAGGATCGATCAGGCTTACTTAAAAAAGGTTGTTCGATGGCGGTGCATGGCGACGGATTCAACCAAGCCAACTGCGATGAAATTGGTGAGGAGAGCGGATCGGCCATAACTCAAAAAAGGTAAGGGTAGACCTGTGATCGGTGCTAGCCCAATGGTCATGCCAATATTCACGACGGCTTGAAATAAGATCATGGCCAATACTCCGATCGCAATGAGAGAGCCAAAGTTATCCTTGGCATCCTGAGCAATCAAGATCAGACGTAAACATAAAAACCAGAGCAGGCCGATCACCACCGCCGTTCCCACAAAGCCCAACTCTTCAGCCACAGCCGAAAAGATAAAGTCCGTATGTTGTTCAGGAATGAAATCTAACTGAGTTTGAGTCCCTTGCATTAAGCCCCGTCCCCAGAGCCCCCCTGCCCCGATCGCAATCCGCGACTGGATCAAGTGATAGCCCGATCCCAGCGGATCTTGACTGGGATCCATAAAGATCAGTAAGCGAGTGCGTTGATAGGGCTTCAACAATCCCCAGGCCAACTGACCTAACTGCCCTGACAACAAATTCAACACCCCAAAGGTTAACGCTCCCACCCATCGCCACGGCAACCGCCACGCCGCCAACGCTCCCATGCCCAAGGCCCACCCCAACCAGATCCAAACCATCCATTCCATCCCCGTGACCCGATGAAGCCCATAGAGGACAGCCCCGATCCCTGGTGAAACTAACAGAAGGATCCAGCTGGCTCGTGCCCCCGCCCAATAGATCATGGCCAGGAGGATCGCCACAAATACCAGTGCTGTCCCCAAGTTTGGTTGCAGAAAGATCAATACCCAGGGAGGCGCGATTAACAAAACGGCCACCCACACCTGACTGAAATACTTGATCGGCCAATGATGCAACACCGCTGCCAGGGTCAAGATCACACCAACCTTGGCAAACTCCGATGGCTGCACCTGAAAGCCCCCCAAACAGATCCAGCGCTCCGCTCCTCCCCCAGCCGTCCCCACAAACATCACAGCAACTAGCATCAAGATCGTGGCCGCGTAGATCAGCCAGTGCCAGCGCAACCAGTGTTCATAATTCCAGCGGGCCAGAATGAACAACGGGATCAAACTCAGACCCGCCATGATCATCTGCTGGAGCCAGAAGGTCTGATCCGATCCCGTCGTGTGAATGGCCAGAACCCCGAACCCTGTGAGGGTCAGGATCGTGATCAGCAAAAACCCATCAAACTCCCGCCAAGGGCCAAGCCAGTGCTTCGATCGAGAGGATGAGTTTGTCAATGGAGAGGGATACATGGTCAATGATCGGTCGATAGATCCGATGGTTTGAGGTAAGCAGACGAGGTGCAGACGACTAAGCAGAACAACTCAGCGCACAACTCAATCGATATTGTCACTTAAATCGGCTGATCCACAAGCAATCGATGATCTAAACCGATCTGAACATCTGAACTATCCGAACTCACTGAGATCCCACCGACACCCCAACCGGACTGAGTTTCCAGCTCAGCGGCTTAAGGCTATTTCCAAACAACATCCTCCCTATCCCTGACTTTGATCAGCTATTGTTCCGACCGACTGCCAGATCGTTCCAATCGGCTGCAGGATCGTTCCAACGGTTTGAGGACTCATTGAAGCCAGTGACAAAATCATCCCGACGGTCTGAGGACTCATCAAGGCTAGTGAAGGAGTCATTCCGACGGCCTGAGGACTTGTCAAGGCTAGTGAAGGAGTCATTCCGACGGTCTGAGGACTCATTAAGGCTAGTGAAGGAGTCATTCCAACCCGGTGTGCAACCATTCCTCACGACGCCAGAATGATCGCTTCTCTGTTTAGAGTCCGTTCCATCAGAGGATCACACCTTTGCAGATTTGAGGTTAGACCTTGGGGGTATTTTTCTGAGAAAGCACCTAAGGAGCAAAGGGGCCGATCAAGGTTCCCCCCTGGTTGTCGAAGATGACATTGGTTGCAGTCGTCAGCAATTCAGCCTGGAAGGTACCCTCCTCCATAACTTCCACGAGCGAGTCATTTTGACTGGTCCAACTGGTCAAGGCGGGGAAATTGACCAAGCTGCCCGTGCCACTGATCTCGATCCCCAGACGGGTTACATCAAGAGTGCCGAGATTCTGAAGGATCAGCTGACTCTGATTGATGACCTGAATGTTTGCGATCGATCCTTGGCTGTAATTGGTTAACCCTGGGAGTTCCAACACACTGCCATTACGGGATTCCAGTCCCAAACCACTGGTGGTAGCTAAGTTAGGAGCTGTGAACACGCCTCCGTTTCGAACTGCAAGTGAAGAGGTGTCGAACTGATCGCCATCATCCGTCCAACTGGTGAGCGCTGGTAAGTTGACCCGGCTGGGAGTGTCATCCGTTGCAGGACGCTCCACCAAAATAGAAACGCTGCTGGTGTCTAAGCTCAATGTCTGCAAGCTAGGCAAACTGATCAGCCCGCCAACATCTACCTCCAGGTTGAGATTGTCCTCTGGGATGGCGGTTTCGTAAGTGGAGAGGATTGGGAACTCCAACTCACTTCCCGATGAGATCAGACTCACCCCTGCTGTTCTCACCAATGCATCCGCGATCAACGTTGCCCCATCGCTGGCCTCAATTTGTGAGGATGAGGTACTGATCCATTCCGTTAAGCTTGGCAACTGCACCACAGTATTGGGATCCGAGATGCTGAACCTCACATCAAGGGCCAAGGTCTCTATCGCAGGCAGGATCAGTTGACCCCCTCCATTGACTTGAATCAGAATCGATCCGGTCGGTGTGGTCAGACTTGATAGCAGGGGGAACTCGATCAGGCTGTTGTCACCAACAAACAGATCCACGCCATCGAGGGTGGTCAGCACATTGGCGAGGATAGTGCCCTGATTCAAGGCTTCAAAACTAGGATCGTCGCCTGAAGCAATCCAACGGGTGAACGCAGGAAGATCAATGACACTATTTTCGTCACGAGAGGAGAATTCCAGGTTGAAAGCTGTTTCCATCTCCACCGTTGTGAGCGTAGGCAATTCCAGACGAGCACCATCCCTAGCCTCAAACCCAACATTATCTCCCAGGATCAGCGGCCCCTCTGCCCGGAAAAGCACCTCAGATCCGATCGGGGAAATCCGAACGTCACCCCCCAACTGAAGTGTGCCAGTGATCAGGCTTGTTCCTCCCTCCAGTTGAAGGACCGGACCATCGATAATCGTAATGTTTTCAGTGGATTGCAGGTTATTGATCCGGGTTGTACCCAATCCAGACAAGGTAACGGTGACATCTGCAGCAGGCCGATCGATCACGACCGTATCGTTCACATCCGGAATGCGTCCAAGATCCCAATTCGTCGGCTCATTCCAGTCTCCGTCAGTATCGGAAATCCAAGTAATCACTGGTCCCATCGGAGGCGTGGGGGTGATCGTCGGCTCAGGGGTTGGGGTAATGGTCGGTTCAGGGGTGGGTGTAGGAATCTCGTCGGGGAAGGGAGTGCTAGTAGGACCAGGGATCGGTTCGTCTCCCTCCAAGGTGATCATGGAGGCAACCCCAGCAGGGACAAGCACCTGATTCACAAAAGTCTCAATCTGGGTTAGCTCAGTAGACCCCTGGCTAATGGCAAAGGCGATCGCAGCATCCTCGGCTGTACCGGCTTGACTGTCTCCATCAAAGTTGGTGGCTCCAAGCAGATCAGCCTCGTCAAGAGTTAGATCCTCTGGAGCAATCGGAATACCCAGTCCTTGAAGAAATTCCTGGATCTCGGCAGAGGTTGAGAATCCTTCAGAGATCGCATACGCAATGGCAGCATCAGTCGGATCGACTAGAGTCGGATCATTGTCGTAGTAAAGGCGCAGTTCCGATTGAGCAGCAGAGGTACTTCCTTGCTCAGGGGAAACTCCGATCCCGTTCGATGTTGAACAACTGATCAGTCCTACAGCAAATAGGGGACTAGCGAGGATCATCCCAGCAGATTGAATCTGGGCAAAACGGATCTGTTGACGATTGAACACCCAATGACCTCCAAGTTCAGGATCAAGACTATCTACACGGCCTGATGAAGACGTTGTGGTTAGGCCAGAGCTGATCTTCCCATCGAAGGTCCACTTACGCAACACCGAAATGAATCAAAAATTCCTGTACTTCTGTGGTTTAGATCCTTCACACCCATAGAGTTGCACTCCAGGTCCTGCAGAATGACCTTAGGGCAAAGTTACGGGCTCTTCTTTCGACTCGGCTTTGCCCCAAGGGTTCTGTCATGCAAAAGAGATGAAAATCCTCTGATCAAAAAAGGATGGGTTAAGGTGCTTCCTTACCGAATACTTGGACCCAGTAGTGACTGTAGTTCGCCGATCCTGTATCGCCAGACTGATAATAATAGCCTAGACCCACATCTTCAAAATTGGAATTGAGAATATTGGCTCGGTGTCCAGAACTATTCATCCATCCTTCCATGACCGATTCAGGTGTTGAATATCCTGCTGCAATATTCTCCCCGTAGGCTCTCCAGTCATAGCCCCGTGCTTCAATCCGATCGCCAGGGTTGGTTCCTGTATGAGGATTGGTATGAGCAAAAAAGTCTTGCTTAGCCATTGCAATAGCATGACGCTGGGCAGCTTCTCCTAAACGCTGATCCCAAGCCAGCGGAGCCAGACCTT
>CAZONZ010000038.1:0-16604 GCA_964581005.1 uncultured bacterium | reverse complement strand
TTTCAATACAGCCTTGGATCTGCATGAAGCCTTGGCTGCTGTGTTGGCCATTTAACTGCTAACCCATACTTGGATCCCACAGATGTGATTGGTCATCGAGGGTGGGAGGTTGGTCACCACTGCTCAACTCAGATCATGATCTCCATGAGGATCGGAGGATCCCAAGTCTTCGATCCTTAGGATCCCCAGTCCAGGATCTTTTGAAGTGTAGTCGATCGGCCTAATTGATCGAGAGATTGACGTGCAACCCAACGGATCGAGGGATCTTAAGAGATTCACTCACTTTGGATCCTTGCCAAAACGCTTTGGACTGATGAGGGACTGGCTGAGACTCATACGAAACTCTTTCAGCGCAATCCAGATCTGTTTCGGACTAGTGCATAACCGTTTCAGACTAGCATGTAACCGTTCCAGATCCATGCAGGTTCGTTGTTGGCGCGATAGAAAACCATCTTAGATCAACAGAAAGCCTTTTCAGGTCAACAGAAAGCTGTTTTAGGCCAATGGAAAGCAATTTTGGATCAATGGAAAGCCGCTTCAGAGTAACGGAAAGCCGCTTTAGAGTAATGGAAAGCCGCTTCAGAGTAATGGAAAGCCGCTTCAGAGTAACGGAAAACTGCTTTAGATTAATAGGAAACTGCTTCAGAATAACGGAAAACTGCTTTAAGCTAATGGAAAGCCGCTTCAGACTAAAGGAAAGCCGCTGTAGAGTACTAAGGGTGGATTCTCGTTCCTGACTATGCAACTCGTTTCTGACTTTGACTCTCCGTGGAAGGAAGCCATGGAACGCTTCTTTCCTCAGTTCTTAGAATTTTTCTTTCCGGATATTCATGGCCAGATTGATTGGTCAAAAGGGTGGGAGTTTTTGGATCAAGAATTTCAACAGATTGTGCGGAAGGCTGAGATCGGTCGGCGGCTGGTGGATAAGTTGGTGAAGGTCTGGCGTAAGGATGGACAAGAGACGTGGGTCTTGCTGCATGTTGAAGTCCAGGGGCAGCCAGAAACGATCTTTGCAGAACGGATGTTTACCTATTTTTACCGGATTTGGGATCGCTATCATCAATCCGTCGTGGGTTTGGCGGTGCTGACGGATGAGTCGGCGAGTTGGCGACCCCGGCAATACCAGGCTGAGCTGTGGGGGTGTGGGATCCGATTTCATTTCCCGATCGTGAAGCTGTTAGATTATCGATCAGACTGGGAGAGGTTGGAAGCTAGCCCTAATCCCTTTGCGGTGGTGGTGATGGCTCATTTGCAGGCTCAAGCCACTCGTCAGGATCCTGAAGCTCGGTTGGTATGGAAGCTAAAGTTGGTGAAAGGGTTGTATGAGCGGGGGTACAGTCGGGAGGAGATCCTGGAGTTATTCCGGTTTATCGATTGGGTGATGGCGTTGCCGCAGGAGCTAGAGGATCGGTTTGATGGTGAGCTGAGCGCTTTTGAGGAGGAACGAAGGATGAAATATGTGACGAGCATTGAAAGGCGTGCGGATCTTAGGGCAAAGCAATTTGCTGTAGTGCAGGTATTGGAAGCCCGCTTTCCTGAGAGAGGGGCTGGCTCAGTGTCTAATCGCGTGAATCAAGTGCAGGATGCAGATCTCCTGAATCAGCTGTTGACAGCGGCTAGTGTGGTTGAGTCTCTTGATGCCTTTGAGTTGGTTCTGGATCAAGCTCACATGAGTGAGGCTCCAGACTGAGTTCTCTTCACCGCGATGCTATTCTGGCTGAATCGATTGAGGGGTTTGTGCAAACTTTGGATCCAACAAATCAAGATCCAGCCTGAGGATCCAAGGTAACCTTATACAAGAATATAACCTTCCTAATCAATGGGCGAAATCGATCCCTAGATCTCCAGTTCAGGATCCTTAGGCGTTGATTTGAAGTCCCTGATAAAATGATCACACAATGGTAAATGAGGAGATCCCACCATGACCAATGATGAACTTGAATCTGGACTGATCCGTGTGGCCAATGCCGTCGAGCGCTTGGCTGAATCTACCCAGTTGAGTATTGAGGCTCTGACTCGCAAGGATGATCGGTTAACCGATGGCCAATTGGCTTTGCAGCAACAGATAGGGATCCTGTCTGAAATCGTGCTGGAAGTGCGAGCAGAAACTCGTTCTCTAAACGCTACCGTGGAGCGGCTGGATCAAGCCATTCAAGAGATGAGAGCTGAGAACCAGGAACTTAAGCAACGGCAAGCGGAATCCGATCAGCGCTTTGAGGTGCTACTGGCTGAGGTTCAATATCTGATCCGGTGTCTACCCCCGCAGTCGGAGTCGTGATCGGATGATACCGTTTGAGCCAACCGATCGCCTTCTGCTTCCTCTGCGATCTCTGCGTCTCTGCGGTGAAAAAAATTCGAGGCGCTTCGCGCCAAAGCCAAAGGGTAAAGGGATCAAGGGCAAAGGGCTAGAGGGAAAGAGTATAAAGAGTTACGAAAGAGTCCACGCAGCCGAATAGACAACCCGAAAGCCGATGAGGATGTACCTGAGGTCCGGAGTGAGCCTGTTGCGGTCTGCAGAGCGGCAGTCCCCCGGATAGTCGAACCAAGAACCACCCCGCAGCATCCGGGGAGAATTGTCATCGCTAGACAACCAAGGATCATAGCCATTTCGCTTCAACTTGTCTGGCTTGTTAGCATAACTTTCATGCCAGTGATCCAGGCACCACTCCCAGACGTTGCCGTGCATATCATAAAGCCCAAAAGCATTCGCTATCCCAAAGTTACCTACTGGTGTTGTTTCTTCTCTAAATACTCCTTCTGGTCTTTCTCCGTAGACTCCACTGTAAAAGTTGCCGCTTATTTTTCGATCAATGCCGCGATAGTTAGCCAGATCCGTCGTGATCGTTTCTCCAAAATGGAAGGGAGTTGTAGTTCCTGCTCGACATGCATATTCCCACTCTGCTTCACTGGGTAAACGATATGCTCGTCCACTTTTCTGTGACAACCGCTTGCAAAATTCTACAGCCTCAAACCAGCTGACTTGCTCTACGGGCCGATCGTCACCTTTGAAGTTTGAAGGATCTGAATTGAGATCTCGATCAGCTTTGGGAAGATCTGCAACAGCACGCCACTGAGCTTGGGTTACCTGATACTTGCCCATCCAAAAGGGTTCTTTGATCGTAACCGTATGTTTGGGTAATTCATCGCCAAAATCCTTTTGATAGTCTTCCTTCCCACGTTTTCTGATCAGCTCTTCTTTCTCAGCTTCAGTTTGCCCCATCTCAAACGATCCTGCCGGGATCCTCACGAGATCAAGAGTGACTCCATTGCCCAGATCCTCGCGCCGAAATTCATTTTGCTCCTGTCGTCGTTGGATCTCGTTGCCTTGCCGATCCACGATCACCACATCGAAGGTCACAATCTGGGGAGCAGGCTTGGGTACTGTTGCTGGTTGCGGTGGGGCTGATGATCCTACGGACTCCGCAACCGTTTCAGCCCCAGCCCCTCCTGATAATCACTGATCCCAATCAATAACGCCGCCTTGATCATGCCCCCTCACTCCTGCACAAACGCTTTAGCCGCCTGGATCAACCGTTCCAGCTCCTCCACCGTAAACGCCTCCCCGGCAAACTCCCGCTCCCCCTGTTTGATCGAGATCGTGATCCGCCCCGTCAACCGCGACCGCAAAAACACCAATAACTTGCCGACATTGTCTCGATTGATCACAACCTGCAGAGCTCCCCAGACCTTGTCCCCAAACCCCTTAGCCCCATCAGGGATCGCAGATTTCGTCAGAACACCCTCCAGATTGAGCCCCACAGCTCCCACCTCAGGAATCGACTCCCCAGCCACCTGATCTACGGATTCCGCCTCGATATCACTCCTACGGATCTGCCGGATCAACGTATAGATCTGTTCCTGCAATTGTTCTTCACTCAGCTCTGGATCCTGAAGCGTCAGCTGGAGAGAAATAAGATTTGGATCGATCATGATCACATTCACCCCCATCCTTTGTGTCCTATTAATCATGCCACGATCCTTCTCCTCCCAACCCAACTCCTCCCCAAGTTGACTCCCTGGGAATAGTTAGATCAGGAGCATATGAGACACCCTTAAAATAGATCATTCACGGGCGATTCAATCATGCTCTAAGGTATTGAACGACTTTCCCTAACGAGGCGAAATCCAAATAAAATATGGCGAGACTCTGGGGGACGAGTGTGTTGATACGCTGATCGACAAAACCCTGGCAGATCATCCCAGGAGCACCCTTTCATCACAACCACAGACCGGGATCCACGCTGAATCTGAGTCGAAGTATATTCAAAAACGTTCCCAGCCATGTCTTCAACTCCTGCAGGACTGCGGCTGAGTGGAAAGGCTCCAATCGGACTGGTGTGCTGTCGATCGGAATCTCCTGTATTTGTTGCTCCTGACACCCATTGATCTCCCCAAGGAAAATAGCGTCCCTCTGATCCACGAGCAGCTTTCTCCCATTCCAAGGCAGTAGGCAATCGGTAGATGGCTTGATCTCGATCACCACGCCACTGCATATAAGCTTCAATATCCGCAATCGATATTAAGACCACAGGATGCTGATCGTCTCCCGGCGAAGGTTGTCCCTCACTCCAGAGAAACGTCTGAACTTTTGTATAAGGATGCACGAGAAAGCCCTGATCCTGGTACTCGATCTCTGAAATTCCCGGACTTCGGTGACCTGTAGCGGAGACAAACGCTTGATACTCTGCATTCGTGATCAGATTGCGGCTCAGACAAAATGCAGGCAGTGCTTCGACCCGTCGTAGAGGCTCCTGATCAAACCATCCTACGTTTCTCAATCGTTGTTCAACCTGGGGAATCTGATCCGACGATGCCGCTGCTGCAACCGCTGAAATCTGATAAGCATAATCTCGTTCAGCTTGATCACTGCCTGCGATAAACTCCCCTGCCGGAATGGGGACAAACTCTGGATCTCCACCACACTCATCCTGGTCAGCATGGATCTGGGCTAATACCGACAGATCACGATCGACCCCAAAACTCAACCCAAGGATCACGATCACACCTTGAACGAGGTAAGCAATCCGACCCCATCCAGCAAAACGGATCATCAAGTCACCTCACGAGTTGGAGTTTGTTCGGCCACCTGCTTAAGACGTTGGAGCTGATCCTGCATATCCTTGCGAGTCAATGTTGCTGCAAAAATGCTAAAGCCCCATTGGACAAGTGGATTAGGAATTTCAAAACTGAAGCGATTGATCAAAAGAGTTGTCGATCCTTGCGGTTGGCATTCCCAGCGATCGGATCCTTCAAAAAAGCCACTAAAGGCCCATTCCACAAGCCCCAACCCCCGCTCTTGGACCACACAGTCCAGGCTTGGCTTCAACCACGGAACCTGCAGACTAAAGCGGAACTGACTTCCCCGCTCAACCGACCACGGCCCCACGGATTCACAGATCAAAAATGGATTTAACCACTGCTTCATCAGATCGGGATCCGTAATGCAATGATCGACCCGTTCGATCGGAGCCTCAATCTGGATCGATTGCTCAAATATTGGCATAGGTCATGCGCTCGCAAAGGGGTGTGCCAGGATCCCATTGTCAGCCTGACTAAGCCATCGCTGGCACGATCAAAACTCAGATCCCTTCTCGAAAATGCTATCCGAAAGCGGTGAGGCTAAATCCTGCAGAAGACCAGAGGCATGCTGGAGATCATGCTGCTGGATCCAGAATGCAATATAGTTCTGCATAAAAAAATAAACGGTCAAGACGCCGCCCGCAGCAAAAACAACCAACATGCCCGCTAGCATCCTGGAAAATTCTTGGCGACGATAGGCTTGCTCCATCAGCAGCAACGCCCAACATCCCAAGATCAGTACAATCAAAAGCACACAGATCATAATGTAAAATATTGTAACAGGATTTGTGAGAAGCGGTAGAGATTTTCAGGATCGAATCAATATGGTGATCTATCAGGCCAACGTGCAGGATCGAGCTAGGCGAGCTTGGTGTTGCAGTCCCTTTACAACTGCCCTCTTGGCGGCTATGCGAAACCAGGGGATTGGGCTGTCTCAGATCGTGGGTGAAATCGGGTATCGATCGGGCTACACGCAGCTACCGCTATCTGAAGTTCGGGCTGAAGCCGAGCTCATGTGGTTGATCCAAGTGGGATTATTACGGCGAGAAGTGGATGGCCAAGGGATCACAGACAGTTACCGACTAGCCCCTTTAGGCCGCCAACTGTTGGATCGAACCGCTCATGCTCACTCCCAACCAACGCCAAACCCTCATGATCTTGATGCCAAGCCAACGCTTAGGGATCGGGTTCTCAACTTTTTTACACAGCTTAATTTTCACTAGATCTGGAAAGCCTACATCATGGCAACGGCTCTCCCGGATTTATGGTGGAGCTGGTATAATGCAAAGCTAATCCCAATGCCATCACTACTTTACTGTTACTGAGCCTCTATCCATCGATCCAGATCACAACTATACTCGTCGCCACGAAGAATTTATCTATCAGCAAGTTCAGTAAAGTTCGATCCATGAGCCACAAGTGAGCCACAAATCATCCCCTGATCCGTTGAGGGTTTCCGGATCCCCTGGCTTGCAGAGTCTTGAGTAGGTCACCGGGTGGATCGGTGGGGGCTGATGGATCGCAAAGGTTGGCCTTACTTTTAATCAGCAGCTAACATATCTATCATGTTGTCTCATCTGTTAAGACTATGGTTAATTCCGCTGCGCTCGATCCCCAAAACATTGATTGCAAAACCGCTTGTGTCAATGGCTGTGTCTTGGGCGATCAGTGCCCCCACCGGGACTCAGCCAAGGCTGCCGTAGACTTCATTATGAACACAGATTGGGACACACTCATGGACCTCGCGGAATCCAAGGCTACTTCCAATCCGATGGCCATGATCGATAACTACAAGGAATCCTCAGGCACTTGATCTTTAGATGGCGGTGGATCAAGTCTTGTCACAGGAACAGAGTACGCTCTGCTGCTCGCCATTGTCCCCGTCTGGGCAAGATCTGGCTGCTGCCGCGAGCCCATTGAGGAAACTGATCGGTAGCCCCTTGGTCGTTGTCCTGATGCAGGAGTCGCAGCAGAGTTGAGCTAGCGAGTGCGCCTGTTCCTATGTCGGAGGCGATCGAAACGAGCGTGCCGAACGGGTTGTTAGTCAGTGGAACTCAGGGTTATACATCGAGATTCCACTCAGATCGCTCATTGATGAACTAAATCTTGAAGCAATTGTTGAACTGACTCAGTTAAATGGTTGCAGTAACGTAAGCGATCCCGACGCTCAAGTTGCTGCTCAACGTCTGTAATCCAAAGCGGTGGGGCTACAGTCACCTCGACCTGACGATAGATCACTACAGGATGACTGCCCTTCCCCTGAAACATAGGTTCACTTGGATCGAAATAGCGAAATAAACTCAAAGGCAGATCCGGAGCCCGCCACTCTTCTCGAACTCGGATCGCTACGGGCAGGATCGGCAGAGGTTTGAGACGAGAGCGAAGCGCCAGATGCGCAAATCCTGACTGGAAACTGCCGACCTCTAACGCTGAACTAGGCCGAGCGATCCGATGAGCTCCTTCAGGAAACAGACCGATCGAGACATGATCGTGTAAACTCGCCTCTGCTTGCCGAAAAAACTGGACCTGCTTCTTCTGACCTTGCTGCAGGGGAATGCAGCCTAAGCCCAACGCGATCTCTCGCAATCCTGGCACCTGGGAGAGGTAGTAGTGACACGCAAACCGGATTGGGCGATTTAAGGCCGCAATCAAGATCGGGGCATCCAGAAAACTGCGATGATTGCTGATCACAATTGCAGCCTCTGCAGGTACTCGATCCCGACCCTCAATCCAGACTTGGGTTTGACAGGCTTGGAGCAATCCCTGGGCCAGATCAATCGGACTCAAAGCCCAGCCTACGGATCCTGATTGAGGATCGTTAGAGAAAGGGAGATGAAAGTGGGGTGATACGGAACGTGGCAAAACGAATCGATCCAGTTGGGTCAGCTTAACAAAACTACAACTCTTATCTTATTCTAATCTTCCGATCAAAATCTTGCCTATTGACGTTGATAGAGGATCGAGTCACGGATGCCATGAGCTTGGATGGATTGAGGCCCAAAAGGGTTGGAGCATTCTAACGATTCGCTTCCTGAGCCCAAGCCCGGATCTAGACGCAACGGATCACTCATGATAGATTGACAAAAACTCCAGTAAACCGCTCGGAATTCCGAAGTATCCGCATGTCCACGTCAGATCATCGCAACGGCAGTCCCCTCCCAGAGAAGAAGCCTTCCAAAGTCGAAGGGATCAAAGAACGCAGCCACTATCTGCGGGAACCTCTCCTCACTGAGCTGCATCAGGATACCACCCATTTTACGGAAGAAGCCGTTCAGATCCTTAAGTTTCATGGCAGCTACCAACAGGACAACCGCGATACTCGCCAGGAACGTCGGGCTCAGGGGCTAGAACGAGAGTACTCGATGATGCTGCGGACCCGGATCCCTGGTGGGCATGTGCATCCTCAGTTTTATCTAACTCTGGATCACTTAGCAGATACCTATGGCAATGGCACCCTCCGTGCAACTAACCGCCAAACGTTTCAACTGCATGGGGTCTTGAAGCAAAATTTGAAAACGGTGATCGGGACCATTGTGCAGCAAATGGGATCCACGATCTCAGCCTGCGGCGATGTTAACCGGAATGTGATGGCTCCGGCGGCACCCTACAAAAATTGCTCAGATTATGTCTACGCCCAAGAATACGCTTGCAAGTTAGCTGATTTACTCACCCCCCAATCGGGTGCCTATTACGAGATCTGGGTGGATGGAGAACCCGTTGAGATCCCTGAAGATCCTGAAGTTACAGCAGCTCGTCAGTTCAAAGGTAAGGGTATCCTGATTGAGGGATCACCGGAACCTCTCTATGGTCAGCATTTCTTACCCCGCAAGTTTAAGGCAGCCATCGGTGTTCCCACTGACAATACAGTTGATATCTACTCGCAAGACATTGGCCTGATCGTTTTGACTGATGCCAAGGACAAACTGCTAGGCTTCAATATTGTCGTTGGGGGCGGCATGGGTCGGACCCACAATAAGGAAGAAACTTTCCCTCTGTTGGCCCAACCGCTTGGCTTTGCCACTCCTGATGAGATCTACGCTGTCGTCCAAGCAATCGTCGCCGTCCAACGTGATCATGGGAATCGCAGCGATCGGCGGCAGGCTCGAATGAAGTACTTGGTTCACAACTGGGGGATCAACACGTTTCGCCGCACCGTGGAAAAATACTACGGTCGTCGCCTGAAAAAATTCCGATCGCTGCCTGAGTTTCAACCTACCTCTGAGCTCGGCTGGCACCCTCAAGGAGACGGCAAGTTATTCGTAGGGATCTTTGTTGAAAATGGCCGGATCCAAAACACAGAAACTCAGCAGCTCAAAACAGCCTTACGTGAGATCGTGCAGCGCTACAACCTCCACCTCCGCGTCACTCCAACTCAAGATATTTTGCTCGTTGACATCGATCCAGCTTGGCGGTTTGAGATCGACACCATTCTACAAACGCACAACATTCTCCCTGCCGATCGAGTCTCTCCACTTCTACGTTCATCCATGGCGTGCCCTGCGTTGCCAACCTGTGGACTAGCCATTACGGAATCGGAACGAGCGCTTCCAGATCTGCTACGTCAGATCGATACTCTGCTTGAGGAGATCGGCTTGGGGAAAGAATCGATCATTGTGCGGATGACAGGATGCCCGAATGGGTGCGCTCGCCCTTATCTTGCTGAGTTGGGGTTTGTAGGTGTGGTTCCAGATCACTATCAGGTGTGGATCGGTGGCAGCCCACGGGGTGAACGGTTGGCTCAACTTTGGGTTGAGAAGATGGCCGTTGAGACTATTCCTGATCAGCTCAAACCGATCCTGTTAGCCTTTCAGAAAGAGCGTTATTTCCAGGAACGTTTTGGTGATTACTGTGATCGAGTTGGGCTAGAGTATTTAACCTCTCTTTTACCTCAATTGCAGGTTGTATAGGCCGCTGCAATAGGCATTGGTCTTGTGGTGAACATACATCTTTGGTGACGTACAATAAACATAACGTATATTGTTGGTCTCTAATGGATCGGGTTAATCGGGTCAAGATGAAAGCGAATCCAGGAGCACCTGTACCTCCTGATCAAGTTGTAGGCAGTAATGAGTTGATCTCTGATCTATGGGATCGATTAGAGCAGCAAAGTCTGGTGCTTACAGCGGAGCGCCGGATCGGGAAAACCTTGATCATTCAGAAAATGAAGGCGGAACCTCGTGAAGGAAAACTCACGGTCTTTCATGACTTAGAACATGTCAGGACACCGATTGAATTCGCCAGTGCTATTTTTCAAGATATTGAACAGTACTTAAGTCGATCGGGGCAATCTGCCCAGCGGGTGCGGAAACTCATTAAAAATGTGGCAGGTGCTGAGCTAGAAGGATTGGGAGTTCGGCTCAAGCTACCGGCGATTGCAGCCTCCCACTGGAAGGAGGTTATCATTCAAACTTTTGAAGATTTAGTAGATCATCAAGGCGAAAGCGTCCAAGCGATCCTATTCTGGGATGAAGTGCCCTGGATGCTTCAAGAAATAGCTCATACGGTGGGGCAGGATGGAGCTACTGAAGTCCTCGATACGTTGCGATCGATCCGTCAAACATTTCCTAGTGTGCGTATGGTTTTCACTGGCTCGGTTGGATTGCACCACGTGCGCGATCGCTTTCGAGACTCTGGTTATACAAATCCCTCCACCAATGATATGTACGTTGTTGATGTTCCGCCCCTTAAGGTTGATGATGCTACAGAGTTAGCTTGCCAATTGCTGCTAGGAGAACATGTTGCAATAAAAGGCTCAGAAGATCCACTAAGCATAGCCACTGCAGTTGCTGAGTCTGTAGATTCAATTCCATACTATATTCATCATTTAGTCGTTCGATTAAAATCTCTGCACCAACCGATTGATACTATGACAGTCGAGCGCGAAGTCAATCAAGCCTGTACTGAAAGATCAATGGCAACTCCAACACTATCAAACTCGGCTCAAAAGCTATTATCGCCAAGCAGATCAGTATGATTACGCCTTAAATCTGCTGGATATATTGGCAGCTGAATCAGGATCTTTGGATCTGAATGACCTGGTTAATCAGCTACAGATCATACTGAATAAGCAGGCAGATTGGGAACTAGTCCGAACTGTTTTAAGGTTACTACAAAAGGATCATTATCTTCTGCAGGATCAAAAAAGCTACTATTTTCGGTTTCGCCTGATCCAGCGTTATTGGTCGCTGTCAAGGGGGTGACTATGACATTACGTTCTGCATGTCTCTCCCGGTTCACACCTAGCTTGATGTCTGCAGAAACTTTGGAACAGATCCTGGTCTCACGCCATGATCTAGCTGCAGACCTGATTGAGTCTATCCAAATAGGAGCTCTGACAGAAGCCAAGCCGTTTCGACTCTTGATCGGGCCTCGTGGGATTGGCAAAACTCATATGATCACACTAGTTTATGATCGGATCAATAGAATGATCCAACAGGATCCAACTCTGAGTCAGAAGATCTGGATAGCCTGGTTACGAGAAGAGGAATGGGGAGTAGCATCCTTTCTCGATCTAATCTTACGAATCTTCCGATCCTTGGCAGCAGAATATCCAGAGCAATATCAAGAGCAGCTGAGTGACAATGTGGATCAGTTATTTTGTTTATCTGCAGATCAAGCCGAAGATCGGGCTCAAGCATTGCTCACTGGGTTTATTGGGGATCGGACACTATGGATCTTGGCTGAAAATTTGGGTGATTTGTTTGTAGGATTAGGAGATTTGGGTCAAAAACAGTTTCGTGCTTATATTCAAAATCATCGGTTTATAATGATGCTGGCAACAGCTCAGAGTTTATTTAAGGGACTGCGAGATCGAGATGCTCCCTTTTACGGATTCTTTCGGGTCGATCATTTACAACCTCTTCGCCGGGATGAAGCAGTTTTGATGCTAAAAAGGATCGCGGAACTTAACCAAGATCAGGATTTAGTTTCGTTTCTTCAGAGCCCTAGTGGGCAGGCACGAGTAAGAGCAGTGCATCATTTAGCTGGTGGAAATCCACGAGTCTATGTGATCTTTGCCCAGTTTTTGACGCGAGACTCTTTAGATAATCTTGTTGATGCTTTTATGCAAACTTTAGATGATCTAACACCATACTATCAAGCTCGGATGAGTGGGATCTCTCCTCAACAACGTAAAATAGTTGAGCTTTTAGTCGAGGTGCGGCGAGCAGCGACTGTGAAGGAGATTGCTCAACACTGCTTCATGACTCATCAAACAGCATCAAGTCAATTGAAAGATCTGCTGAACAAAGGATATGTGCAAGTAGATACTGTAGGGCGAGAGTCGTTTTATCAGCTGCGAGAGCCCTTGATGAGATTCTGTCTCGAAGTGAAAAAGCAGCGAGGTGAGCCGATCCGTTTGTTTGTAGAATTTCTTCGGATCTGGTATGACCGATCAGAGCTAGGGACTCGTTATGCTCAGCATGATAGTTCTGAATCAGAGCGAGAGTATATTTTTTCTGCTCTTGAAGGAAATAGTAAGGATCAAAACCAGGATCGTCATATACCAGCTTATCAGAAGCAGCCAACTGATTTGGCAAAAAAGGAAGATCTTGATCAGGCTTTAGGTGTTCCAGAAAAATCAATTAAACTCAGAGGGAGTGGCTTGGAAGCACCCAATCAAGCTGTTTTTTGGGATCCGAATGATCTAAAAGCTTGGTCCAATCGAGGCGTAGATTTAGATATTCTAGGAGAGATAAACATGCACTGGAAGCATATGATCAGGCTATTGATTTAGAGCCAAACTATGCAAGGGCTTGGACTAACCAAGCAGTAGCACTAGAACACCTAGATTGCTATGAGAAAATCTTAGAAACGGCTGATCAGGCTATTAATATCGATCCAGATAGTGCATTAGCTTGGCATAATAGAGGAGTAGTGTTGGAAAAGCTTGGTCGCTATCCAGAAGCTTTGCTGAATTTCCAAGAAGCTCTTACCAAGGAACTTCAGTTTGAGACTAGAGAACAATATCAGCACTTTATTTATCTAGCAGCTACTGTCTTAATTAGGGCAATCCCTACTTTACTCTATGAATCTACTAGCCTCAAAACGGCTCAAGCTTGGTTAGAAGTTTGGCAAGATCTAGGCAGAGCCTACCCAGAGTTTCAAGTTGCCTTACGCTTATTTACAGCTGCAGTGCATTACAAAGAAGCAACAAATCACAAGCAAGAACAACGGATTCTGCTGAATCTGCCGGAGGAAGAACGGCGAGTTTTTCAAGAGTTCATCGCAGTTGATCTAGATCTACCCTAGATCTACCTGCGAAATCCTGACGGTTGAGTGAGACCTGCTTTGGGGATTGATCTAAAACTCATCAGAAGAGTCCTGATTGGCTCGTCGCACGATCCAGTAGCTGATGGAAAGGGCAAAGATGGCTAATGCTAGGCCAATTAGGTTCGTCCCACCGACTTTACTCAGATCTAAAATAATGATCTTCCGAGCAACGGCAATCAATGAAGTAATGATCACAAGCTCTACCTGGACAGCGTGACGTTGGAGATAGGCTGTAATGTTTTCTAAGAGTTCTAGAGCGATCAGGATGCTTAAAAAAGCCCCAAAGATCTCAGTGATAGTTTCCTGAAAAAAACGGAACTCATTATCCAAAATCGCTGGAATCAAAAAGCGGGCTAGATCCACTAACATAACTAGGATCACAAACACCATAGCGAGCGCCAGGACTTTTGAAACGACACCCACAAACCACTCCAATCCCTCCAGGAACTGCGTGTCTCGGCAGCGATCCAGAAATATAGTGCATACTTTACGGAATTGGTTCATGTTTGGATCCCTCAGCCCAATGGATGAAGCTAGCTTTAGCTAAGAAAGGAGTTTTGGTTAGATCCAATCCAGCCGCCTTTTGATTAAGCAAAAAGTCTGGATCAATTGGCTTTCCTATACTTAGGGTGAACTATCTAACTGTTTTGAATGTACAATCCAGACTCAGCAAGAGCTTGAGATCCCTTGAGTTAAAGCAAGAGTCTCTCATGAAACCTCAGCCACCCCCGATCTAAGAGCGTGTTTGAAAAGGTTATCAGGTAAAGTTGAGAGACCAACTCGTAGCCTCTCAACCATAAAAATGACTCGACAATCTTACGACACTGACCTCACCGATGGCCAGTGGCTCATCCTCGAACCCCTGCTCGCCCCCGCCAAACCGGGGGGACGTCCTCGCTCCACCGACCTCCGCGAAGGGCTCAATGCAATCTTTTATCTCCTCCGCGCCGGCTGTGCTTGGCGTCTGCTTTCCCATGATTTCCCCAAGTGGCCAACGGTCTATACCTAGCTTGGCAAGCGGATGGCACCTGGCAAGCCCTGAATGACGCTTTACGGCAGCAACTGCGCTGCAAAGCTGGACGCCAGCCTCACCCTTCCGCCGCCTGTATCGATTCTCAATCCGTTAAAACGGCAGGGGCTGCCCAAGAGAGTGGGTTTGACGGGGGGAAGAAGGTCAAGGGACGGAAGCGCACGATCTTAGTGGATACGATGGGTCTGCTGCTGTGTGCGGTGGTGCATCGTGCTGGACGCTCGGATCATGCCGGGTTAACGCTGCTGGGTATCTGGTTTGCGGCAATGTGGGGCTGTTTGAAGGTCATTTAGACCGATGGCACCTTCGGAGGGAAGAGCTTGATTGCCTGGGTGAAGGAGACCTTCGATTGGAAATTGGAAGTCGTGCAGCGCCAAAAGGACCAGAAGGGGTTCCAGGTTGTTACCAAGGCGTTGGGTTGTAGAGCGGACGTTGGGTTGGTTCGGACGATATCGCCGATTAAGTAAAGATTACGAGTATTTACCGACGACAAGTGAGACAATGCTGTACGCGGCGATGGTCAACATTATGGTCAGAAGGCTGGCCTAAAACTTCTCAAACACGCTCTAAGCGAGCCTATATTCCAACCAAGATTCTGCCTATTGCATTGAGGAGCCATGCTAACCATGAAGGGAAGGGCACATCTTTGTCTCTTCTCTCTTGATCATTCAGTTCCTCTTGATCAACATGTGGTGTTTGAGTAGGCATATACAGTGAACTTCCTTGTCTGAGTGAGTAGCTATCGCCTATCCTGGATCGACTGGTCAAGATCCCGCAACATGGTGATGTTTGTGCAGGAAAGCCCTCAAGTGCTTAACCAGAGAGGTAGCAGAGGTAGCAGCATACACAGTCAAGCGACAGATCCTTGCTAAAATCTAGAGCTTAGCCCCAACATCGTGGGATCCGCTTATGTCAGAGATCAAGAAGTTGACGAAGCCGAAGCATATTCTCCTGACCTCCCATCCATCCCGGTTTGGCCCGCGACCGATCCCGATCAAGTGGGGTGATCCGGATCCTCTGCAGCGGGGTCCGATCATTGGATCACTGACCAACCCAGCCCATCGCAACGTGGTGGGAACTCATTCGGGAGCTTACTCGATCTATCGAGCTCTGGCCGTTGTCAGTGGTACCCTTCAACCCACTCACCGAGCTGATCTAACGAACACGTCTCCCACTGAACGGATCGGCCCCCATCCGAGCTGGTTTGATCCGGATAACATTGTGTCTCTGGATCCGTTTGGGGCCATTGTGGGGGAAGTCTTCACGCCGTTGTATGAAAAGGGCTACGATATTCGACCCACGATCGCGGTTACCAAAGCTCACATCAATATGCCGGAGTTGCAAGAAGCTGTTGCCAAAGGCCGGGTTACGGCAGATGGCCTGATCTTAAAAGACGGGGGCGATCTGGTGGTGACCAAGGCTGCGATCGAACCGGTTTGGTACTTGCCAGGGATCGCAAAACGGCTACAGGTTGAAGAAAGTGATCTTCGCCATACCTTATTTGAACAAACAGGGGGCATGTTCACGGAGTTAGTGACCCGCTCAGATCTCGATGTGTTTTTGCCTCCCATTGGCGGCATGACTGTCTATATCATTGGGGATATTGCTGCGATCACGGATCCCAACCGACCCTTAACGGTACGGGTTCATGACGAGTGCAATGGATCGGATGTGTTTGGATCAGATATTTGTACCTGTCGGCCTTATCTTGTGCATGGGATCGAGGAGTGTGTGTTGACCGCTCAGGTAGGCGGAGCGGGGGTGATCGTCTATTCCCGCAAGGAAGGTCGGGCTTTGGGAGAGGTCACCAAATTCCTGGTCTACAACGCTCGTAAGCGGCAAGAAGGTGGAGATCGGGCGGATGCGTATTTTGCCAGAACCGAATGTGTGGCGGGTGTTCAGGATATGCGCTTTCAGGAGCTGATGCCCGATGTGTTGCATTGGCTAGGGATCACACGGATTGATCGATTGGTCTCGATGAGTGATCTGAAGTACCAGGCGATTACGAGTTCCGGCATTGAAATTGTCAAACGGATCCCCATTCCAGAGGATCGGATCCCAGCCGATGCGCGGGTGGAGATTGAAGCGAAAAAAGCAGCAGGCTACTACACTGAGGATCAAGTCCCCAATGCTAGTGTACTGTCCAATACCAAGGGGCGGGGGCTACACGATTGACGCTCATCCAACCAACCGTTGGTATGGTTGGAGATTCTTGACTCATCGA
>CAZONZ010000037.1:12540-16617 GCA_964581005.1 uncultured bacterium | reverse complement strand
GGGATCACGATCTTGGGCAAACAGAACTCGCTTTTCTATTGATTACAGATCTTCTTCACTCAGGAGAACCTCAAACTGAGAATATGCATCATAATCACAAAAAGATCTTACATAAAGTGTTACACCATCATTGAAAGAGTCATATAATGTTCTAGCTACATCAACAATATCCTTGACTACCCAAGATATAGTCTCACCAAACTCATTTTGATAGGAACACTCCTCTTGTTTAGCTAAAATCTTCGCCTTTTCCTTGGCTTCTTCTAGAGATACAGCAGTAATTAGGACAAAGCATTCCTGAAAGAAAGGTTTCCAGCTTAAACTGTCACAAGTTGCCTCATAAATAACAACTGCGATAAAGAATGATAAGCTACTGTTCTCTATCGTCAGAGTATTCTCCTTTGGCTACTATTTTTTGAACCGATCATCATTTAAAAGTTTCCATTAAAACACGAATAGCGCGTTCGCTAAAGCGGGAGACTCCATTAGACAGACAGAGTCACCTGGAGGAAGAAGGGGCTGACGATAACGGGGATCATAGTGGGGATCATGGAGTTCTACCTCAAATGGAACCCATTCCTCCAGATAGGAGTGATCAGGCATCAACCCGATGGCCCCACCACCTGCATAGCCCTTCCGATCAAACTAAGGATGCAGATCAGAAGGGAGTAGCTCGTACACTTTCATTTGAAGACGTTAACGCTCTAGACTGCCACGTGAGTTTTCAAAAAGCTGAGTGAGCGATCCCAGGCTGCTTGAGCGGCTTCAGGATTGTAGACATCAGGCCGTTGATCGTTGAAGAATGCGTGTTCTGCATCATAGCGATAGAGTTCATAACTTGCAGGAGCCTGCTGCAGCTTCTCCTCCAGCTGAGCGATCAACGCAGGGGTACACCAATCATCCTGGTTGGCAAAGTGGGCTTGCACCGGGATCCGGATCTGACTGGGATCAGCGGCTTCGGCAGGAGGAATACCGTAAAAGCAGACTGCTGCATCCACCCCAGTCAAATTAGCGGCTGAGATCAAAGTCAGAGCCCCACCCATACAAAACCCGATCACGGCTACCTTCTGATTCGGCTTCTGATCACTATTCTTGAGCTGATGGATCGCGCCTTGGATATCTTGACTGGCTGCTTCTCCCCAATTCAGACCCATCATGAGCTCTTGAGCTTCCGCTGGAGAGGTGGCTAACTTACCCTGATACAGATCCGGCACCAAAGCTTGATATCCAACAGTGGCTAAGCGATCCGCAACCTGCTTGATCTGATCATTGAGCCCCCACCATTCCTGCAATACGACCAATCCACCTGCCTGAGATCCTTCTGCAGGAGTTGCCAAATAGCCGGATGCCATTTGACCGTCTGGCCGCTTGAACGTGATCCTGTCACCCATGGTTTTGACTCCTTTGGTGTTGTGCGATCCTCTAACCGTCAACCGTACCAGGTTTGGGAATGTGATAACAGGGCTTTGGGTCAGCGGGTCAGTGATCGATTTGAGCTACGATTTTGGATCCCTTGGATCGCTTGACAAGCTTGCGGTCAAAAACAAAGATCAAGGATACTTTAGCTCCCACCTATCATCTTCTTGACGGGCCTTATGACCTCAATCCCTTCCCAGCCCTCACCCCCTCCTTCCCTCGATCATCTCACCAGCCTCCTGAGCTCCACCGATCTGGGTGAACGACTCCATGCCGTCAACCAAATCCGTTATCTGGATCCTGAACCTGGCTTTGATCTACTGGCCAGAGCCGCCGCCGACACCAGTGCCCGTGTTCGCTATGCTGCCATCAGCCAGATTGGAACCCTGAGCTTAAGCGATCCCAGATCTGCAATTGAACTGCTCCGACGGGCATTAGAAACAGATAGTGAATATGATGTACGGGCCGCCGCCGCCGCCGCCTTAGGTGATTTGAAGCAACCCGAAACGCTGGCTGATCTTGCCTCTGCTTATCGACGTGAATCTGAGTGGCTGGTTCAGTTCAGCATTGTGGCAGCGATGGGTGAACTGGGTAATCCCGATGCCTTTGATCTGCTCTGTGAAGCCATTCAACAAGGCCCCGAACTAGTCCAGACTGCCGCTGTTGCCGCTCTAGGGGATCTGAAAGATCAACGGGCCATCCCCCTACTAGAACCATTGATCTCAGCTGAAGACTGGCAGTTACGCTATCGGATTGGGTTGGCCTTGGAAAATATTGGGGGTGAAGCTGTTCGACCTGGGTTAGTGCGTCTGAGCCAGGATCCGGTTGAACAGGTGGCGAGCCAAGCCCAAGCGGCCCTGAAGCATTTGAGCTAACCTGAAGCCTTGAGACCCATTGTTGACTGGGATGTTGAGTCTGAACGAACATGTTCCCTTTGATGAAGAAAATAGCTTACATCCTTGTTCCCGTAGTGCTATCCTACTGGTTGTTAACTGAAAGACTGCATATCACCCCCTGGATAAACAGGTGTTCCTCTGTTGCCGATCCATCCTCAGGTTATCTCTGATCACCTACGAACTTGAGCGTTATACAAAGTTAGTTCTAGGATGACAGTGGGTTTACACTGGGTTCACACTGGGTTCATGTCAAGTTCATACGAAGTTCATA
The DNA here is from genome assembly GCA_964581005.1 of uncultured bacterium. Classification (GTDB taxonomy): domain Bacteria; phylum Cyanobacteriota; class Cyanobacteriia; order Thermostichales; family Thermostichaceae; genus CAZONZ01. The sequence continues at coordinate 14,034 of CAZONZ010000037.1, read as the reverse complement.
CTTGCAAGAACAGCCCTATGGATTTAATCATTCGCCACGCCAACTTACCGGATGGTCGTTCTGGAATAGATATCGGCATTCAACAAGGTCGGATCGTGGCTGTGGAACCTCAACTAGCCGCCTCTGCACCCCAAGAAATCGAAGCTGTCGGTCATTTAGTATCCCCCCCGTTTATCGATGCCCATTTCCATATGGACGCGACCTTGTCCTACGGGATCCCAAGAACGAACCGATCCGGAACCCTATTGGAAGGGATTCAACTCTGGGATGAGCTCAAGCCCCATTTGACGCCTGAAACCTTGATGGAACGAGCCTTAACCTACTGCGATTGGGCGGTTGCACGGGGCATTCTAGCCATCCGCACCCATGTGGACATTTGCGATCCGCGTTTGCTAGCCGTGGAAGCGTTGTTGGAGGCTAAGCAGCGAGTCAAACCCTATCTCGATCTCCAGTTGGTGGCCTTTCCTCAAGATGGCTATTACCGATCCCCTCATGCTCTTGATCTCTTGCAAAAGGCACTGGATCGAGGACTAGAGGTTGTCGGAGGTATTCCTCACTTCGAGCGGACGATGGCAGAGGGGGCCGCTTCAGTCCGAGCCCTTTGTGAGATCGCTGCAGATCGGGGATTACGAGTGGATATGCATTGTGATGAAAGCGATGATCCCCTGTCCCGCCATGTGGAAACCTTGGCCTATGAAACCCAACGGCTAGGATTGCAAGGACGGGTGACCGGATCGCATTTGACCTCCATGCATTCGATGGATAACTACTATGTGAGCAAGTTGATCCCGTTAATGGTGGAAGCCGATCTGGGCGTGATTGCCAATCCATTGATCAATATTGTGATCCAGGGCCGCCACGATACCTACCCGAAGCGCCGGGGGATGACGCGAGTGCCAGAGTTGATGGCGGCAGGGTTAACAGTTGGGTTCGGTCATGATTGTGTGCTCGATCCCTGGTATCCCTTAGGCAGCGCCAACATGCTAGAAGTGGCTCACATGGGGGTGCATATCGGACTGATGACCGGGAGTGATCAAATCAAGCGCTGCTTTGAGGCAGTCACGATCAATCCAGCCAAGCTACTGGGGTTAGACGACTACGGTCTCAATCCTGGCTGTCACGCCGATCTCGTGATCTTGCAGGCTGCTGATCCAGTCGAGGCGATCCGGTTAAAGTCTGTCTGTTTGACGGTGATCCGCCGAGGAGAGATCATTGCGCACACCGATCCGGTGGTGACCCAGCTGAGGTTGCCAGGACGCCCTGCCACAGTTGATCTGACACGAGAATCGTTGCCATTTTTACAAACAGTGGAATAAACAAGCAGGGGTTCACTGTCTTGCTTAGAGATAGTCTCAAGCCGGATTATCTTCAATCTTCAATTAACCTTCTGTTGACAGATCCAAGTATAAGCAACAGTTTAATTGGGATGGGTGATCGAGTATGGTCGATCGGGGCAGTCAGGATCGAGGCCGTCAGCGAACCGTCAGCGAACCG
>CAZONZ010000037.1:0-12440 GCA_964581005.1 uncultured bacterium | reverse complement strand
CCGTCAGCGAACCGTCAGCGAACCGCCTGCCAACCGTCAGCCCAGTTGTGTCCTAGGTGGAGGGAACCAAAGACGTGATCAAGAAATGGATCTCTGTTGCCATCCTGCTGGTATGTTGTCTGGCTACCACGATCGGATTTTGGCCCCGCAGTAGCTCGGCTCAGGATGAAGTTGTCAATCTCTATATCTGGTCTGAATATCTTGATCCGGATATCTTGACCCAGTTTCAGGAGGAGACGGGCGTCGAAGTGATCGTCAGTCTCTATGAATCGAATGAGGATATGGTGGCCAAACTTCAGGGGGGCGGTGTCAGTCAGTACGATGTGGTTGTGCCCTCCGATTACATCATCCCCAGCATGATCGAGCTCAATCTGCTGCAACCCCTGGACAAAGATCAGATCCCCAACTTCAAGAATCTGGCCCCAAGGTTTCTCGATCTGCCGTTTGATCCAGACAGTACCTACACCATAGCCTACCAGTGGGGTACCACCGGACTGGGATACCGCAAAGATAAACTCTCGGCTGACTTTGCTCGAAGCTGGGGCTTGTTGTTTGATCCGGATCTGCAACAGGGACCGTTCACCCTGATTGATGATCAACGTCCCATGATCAGTGTTGCGGCCCTTTATCTAGGATTTGATCCAAACACAACCGATCGAGAGGAACTCCAAGCCGTTCAAGCCTTGCTGCTAGAAACCAAACAACGCAGTGCTGGCTTTATTGGCGGAGTGGGAGGTAAAAATCAATTGCTAGCGGGTACAGCTAATGTGGCCGTGGTCTACAACGGCGACGTGATCCAAGCCTCCGAAGAAGATCCAAACGTAAACTACTTTGCCCCTCGTGAAGGAGCCAATATCTGGCTTGATACCCTGGCGATCCCAGCCCAGGCCCCCCATCTTGAAGCAGCTCATGCCTTGATCAACTACATTCTGGATGCGGAAATTGGAGCCCAACTCAGCAACTACAACCGTTTTGCCACCCCCAACCAAGCCTCAATGCCCTTCATTGCTACAGAGGATCTGGAAAACCCCGCGATCTATCCTGATGAAGAAACCTTCGCCAAGTTGTTCTACAACTCAGTGCTGAGAGGTGAGGAGCAGCGGCTGATCGATGCAGTCTGGACGAATGTGAAGAGTGGCTGATCAGGGCTTACACCTCAGGGCTTACACCTTCAACGATCCCATCGGCAGGGAACGAACCCACGTTAAGGGGGCTGATATGTCAAAAGGATCGGAGTTATCCGGCTTGAATTCTACTGCTGTGGACCGCATCATTGTGGCCTTAGATGTCCCAAGTTTTGATGCAGGGCTACGGCTAGTTGATCAGCTCCCCGCTGTGCAGTGGTGGAAGGTGGGCTTACAGATCTTTACGGCGGCTGGATCCAGGATTTTGAATGAATTACAGCGCCGTCACAAGCGGATCTTCTTAGATCTGAAATTGCACGATATTCCTAATACGGTTGCAGGTGCGGCTAAAGCAGCAGCGGATCAGGGAGTGGATCTGCTGACGCTGCACGCGATGGGCGGGAGTGACATGATCCGAGCCGCAGTGGAAGCCGTTCAAGGTAGTTCCTGCAAACTCCTAGCCGTGACGGTGTTGACCAGCCTTAGTTCTGAGCAAGTGATCCATGAACTTCATGTGGATCAACCCCTCGACACTTACGCCCTCCATCTAGCGATCATGGCCCAGCAGCAGGGCGTGGATGGAGCCGTCTGTTCCCCCCGCGAAGTCAATCTTCTGCGTCAAGCCTGTGGATCGGCCTTCCTACTCGTGACCCCTGGAATTCGCCCCGCTAACTCTAGGGATCCAATAGCGAGTGATCCCGTCGATCGTGCCGATCGTGATCCCAGTGCTCCCAACCCCCGGTATGATCAGAAGCGGATCCTGACGCCTGAAGCAGCTCTGGCCAGTGGAGCCCATTACCTGGTGATTGGCCGACCGATCACTGCTGCTCCTGATCCAGCCCAAGCCTTTGCAACTCTCTGTAGCAGTTTGAGCCCGCTGGCAGAGGTTTCCATCCCATGATCCCGACGATCTCCACCCCTCGATACCGCTCTCTTGCTGCTTCCCTGATGATCCTTAGTCTCGTTAGGATCTTGCTCCCACCTGCCTTCCCAGCTCTCGCTCAACCCGTCCCCAATCTTGAATCAGCTCCGATCTGTGTCACGGAAGCCTCACTCTGGGCGGAAGTAATGACAGCCCAGTTACCTTTATTTGCCAACCTGGTTCTAACCCGCCTCGGATCGGCCTACCATGTTGTGTTAGTCAGCTCTCCGGACATTACCCCCCTTTCCACCACTGAGATCCAATCCTTAGGCTTATCCATTCAGCCAGATCAACCACAGCCCAATGTCGTCCGGATCTATTTCACTACCTTGGAGCGGCAACTTGTTGTAGATAGCGATCCGAATGTCCCCACCACAGGAGACTTCCGAGGCCGTGAAACCCAGACTGTGCGATTAGCCTACGAGCTCTATCTCGCCCGCCCCACCTCCCCCGCCCGCCAACCCTGGCAAGTGGCTCGTGTGAATGTCATCGGTGAAGGGATCCCGATCCGTGATGTCAGTGAGGGAACAGTGGCTCAAGCGATCCGAGCTTGGCAGACGGCAGGCTGTCCCGTCCCTAGCGATCTGGAATTAGAGCCTTAATGCAGCCGAGTCAATATCCCCTGATTGATGTTGTGCATCCACCCATTCGGGCTTGAGGAGATCATCCTCACATGAAGCCCTGATCGATCCATGGCAGGCTGATGGCTGGCAGACTATACAAAATCGGCTAACTTAGACAGAGACAGTTCGATTCCCCCCATAACTGAGCTATGTCGATGGCAGGTATTCCTGATCATGATCCCGACTGATTACCGCATTCGTGAAAGTCGTCGTGCTAAGCATGTCCGGTTGCGGGTTTGTCCTCATCAAGGGCTGGAAGTAGTGATTCCTCCCGGCTTCGATCCCAAAGCTATCCCAGAGATCTTGCTGCAAAAGCAACGGTGGTTAGACAAAGTCTTCCGCCAGATCGAAAGCCATCGCCAACTCAACTCAACTCAAACGAAATCTCTTCATGAACCCTTACCGAGTCGGATCGATCTAGTAGCCATTGGGGAATCCTGGCCAGTCTGCTATCGTGCCACCACTCATCCTCACGTCCGGCTGCGGGAGCAGGATGGGATCTTGCAGGTATCCGGCGCGATCGAGGATATTTCCAGCTGTCGGCATGTTTTACGACAATGGTTAGCCCACAAAGCCCGGATCCACCTAACCAGTTGGCTGCATGATCTGAGTCGATCGCTGAATCTTCCCTTTCAACGCTTAACCATTCGCGGTCAAAAAACTCGCTGGGGCAGCTGCACCTCCCGCCGCACGATCAGTCTCAACTACAAGCTCTTACTCATCCCCCCACAGCTCGTGAACTATGTCTTGATCCATGAACTTTGCCACACGATCCATCTGAATCACTCGCCCCACTTTTGGGATCTGGTTCAATCACACCAGCCCGATGCTCGACTACTGGACAAACAGCTACGTAGTATCCGGTACACGCTTCCAACTTGGCTAGAGGAGTAAAGCAATTCAGAGAACCCATCGATCCAGCAGGTTAATTTCAGGATTTAGGCCAGCAGGTTAATTTCAGGATTCAGGATCTTAGGGCTACTACACCCTCGAACGTGTGACATAATAGGAAACTTCTATTCCGACTACCCTCCCAACCCTGTCATGAAACGGAAACACACGATCTCGGCCCTTGTCCAAGACCAACCGGGCGTCCTGACTCGGATTGCAGGTATGTTTGCCCGTCGCGGCTATAACATTGACAGTTTGACCGTTGGCCCCACCGAGCGGCCTGGAGTTTCGCGGATCACCATGGTGGTGCCAGGGGATGAGCAGGAGGTCGATCAGATGACCAAACAACTTTACAAGCTGATCGATGTTTTGAAAGTGCAAGACATTACCGAAGTGCCTTGTGTGGAGCGGGAGCTGATGCTGATCAAGGTGAATGCCACGGCCAGTACTCGATCCCCCATTATGGATGTTGCTCAAATGTTTCGAGCTCGGATCGTCGATGTTGCCGAAGAATCATTGACACTGGAGGTCACAGGCGATCCAGGCAAGATGGTTGCGATCATTAAAATGTTGTCCTCCTTCGGGATTCGAGAGATCGCTCGGACTGGACTAATTGCTCTGGTGCGAGAGTCCGGAGTGAATACGGAGTTCCTGAAACTCCAGGCAACAGCAGCAGTCACCCTTTAGTCATTAGCTTTGGCTGTCTAGTCGTCAAGCCTTCAAAAGAGCTACCATCACCTCAATCCACCCACTGAAGAGTTGGGATCTGATCCAGTGGAAACTGACTGACCTGGTCGGCTCCAAGGTGTTGCAACGTTTTCAGATTCGCGTAATTGGTTGCGAGAAATGGATCGATCACAATCCCTGCATAGGTTGGGGAAAAGGCATCTAGCTTAGCTAAGCCTTCGCCCAAGAGGATCACACATCCCCGCCAATTTTGATGGCCCAGATGGTAGTAGGCAACTGCAATCTGAAGTAATCCTTGATAGAACTTCCGCTCCGGATCAAGCGCCTCCAGCCAGAGAGCTTCTAGCGTATCGTGGCAGGCATAGTACTCACCTGCATTGAATTGATCAATCGCTTGTTTGAAATCCATCATGACAGGCTCACGTAACTCCTTCAGGGGTGAGCATCACTCCAGGATCGGTCAGTGTTGGGAGAGATGCCTTCTTGATCAAGAATCGTCACGATCGTTCTCTAGATCATCTGTCGAGCCAACCATTGCCCCAGGAATAGAGCGATCAAACCCAGCACGGGACTCCCTACCCCATAGATCAGAACCCATCCCCAGCGAGCCTGGTGGATTAACCCAACTGTATCCAATGCGTAACTGGAAAAGGTCGTTAACGATCCCAAATACCCAACCGCTACCAAAAGGCGCAGATCGGGGCTAATCAGATCGCTACGGTGGAAAGCCAAGGCTGCAAACCACCCCATGATCAGGCACCCACTCAAATTGACCATCAATGTCCCTATCGGAAACTCAGCCCCAACCCAACGGATCACCGATCCGACCAGGTAATAGCGACATAGGGCTCCCCCCAACGCACCCAATCCTACGGCTAGAGGAGCTCGGATCTCCGGTTGATGCTGCAGCAAAGCGAGCAAATGCGATCCAAGAAACCGGATCGGTGTCAGCACGTTCCACAAGATGATCATAGGGGTGGGAGTAGATCGACTCAGCTTGACCCCAGTATGCCAGCAGAAGTTGAGTCGGGGGCAAAATCAGTCTGCGAACCGTTCTAAACCCCTGTGATTTCAGCTTACTGGATTGTTACCCTGAAGCTGCGCTGAAACTGACCTGATCGACTCAAAACAGGATGTACGATCGGGACAACCTTTATTCTTTCCGTCAAGGTCGTTATGAAACACACCACACCTCTCTTTGCTCTACCTCTGTTGGCTGGACTGGCCTTGGTTCCTGCTGGATTGGCTGAGTCCATCTATCAGGGCGATGCTCGGATCAATACCTATGTGCCTAGCCGTGCTGAAGCCGTCAATCGTGCGATCGAGGTTGAGCCAACCCGCCTTCAGGTGGATGTGCAGTTGGACAAAGCCGGATCGAATCCGCTCTATCAGGTGAATGAGCCTGTTTCCCTGCGGGTGACCACCAATCAAGATAGCTACGTTTACGTTTTCAGTGTTGAAGCCAATGGCCAAGTCCATGCTGTGTTCCCGAATGTCTACTCTGGCACGGTGCAGTTTGTTCGCGCCGGTCAACCCCAGCGTTTCCCTGCTCCTGGCGATCCATACCGCTTTGTGATCTCCCCTCCCTTTGGCCAAGCCTATGTGATGGCTGTTGCCAGTGAGGAGCCCCTCACCTTCGAGCAAAAAACCTGGATCGAGAGCAATATCCGCGAGCCCGAAAGCCTGGTGAGCCTCAACCGCCGCTGCAGCCATGTCCCCAACTTCGTTTCCAACGCGATCCTGGTCGAATCGACTCCAGATCAAACCTGGGCAACCGATGCCGCATTCTACCGGGTAGCCGACTAATTTCACCTCAAATCCACGAGAGGCCCGCGCTGTACCCGTAGGATCAGTGTCAGGAAGGATAGTGGGCTTGGCGATGGGGTTCGATACCCCTAAGCCAAGCAAGCAAAAAGCTTGATGTGTATCAGGAGGTTTGGGATGTGAGGATCCTGAGGCTCTTCTGAAGATCATCGGACAACCTACCGATCTTGGGAGTCCATGTTAAGGCTAGAAAACTTTTCAAACCAACCTCGACGTTTAAAAAACAAGATCAAGGATCCGGCAATCCCTAGCATAATGGCCCAACAAAGAGGGTAGCCCCAGTACCAATTGAGCTCTGGCATATTCAGAGGCGAGCTGTCTGGGTTAAAGTTCATCCCATAAACACCAGCAATAAACGTAAGCGGGATAAAAATCGTCGAGATCACCGTCAAGATCTTCATGATCTCATTCATTTTGTTGCTGATCGATGAGAGATACACATCCATTAAACTTGAGGCTAATTCCCGATAGGTTTCGACAATATCCATGACTTGAATTGTGTGATCATAGCAGTCCCGCAAGTAAACCCGTACATCTCCACAGATCAGATGACCACTATCTCGAATCAGTATATTAATCGCATCTCGCAGCGGCCAGATCGCCCGCCTGAGACTCAGGAGTTCTCGTCTTAAGGTATGGATCCGTTCCAGCGTTTGGCGAGTGGGGTTCATGACTACTTCATCTTCAAGTTCTTCTAGGTACTCTCCATAGATCTCCAGTACGGGGAAAAAGCCATCGATGATTGTATCGAGCAGGGTGTACGCCAGATAATCCGGTCCCTGGCTGCGGATCAATCCTTTGTTGGTCCGGATCCGTTCCCGGACAGGGCTAAAGGTATCGTGTTCAGCTTCTTCTTGGACCGTCAACAGATAATGCTTACCTAAAATAAAGCTGACTTGCTCTCGAAAAAAGTTGGTTCCATTCCCTGCAGCAATCACCATCCGGGTAATGAGTAAAATCTGATCCGGATATTGCTCCACTTTGGGACGTTGCGGCACATTGACAACATCTTCCAACATGAGTGGATGTAAGCCAAACACCTGACCCAAACGCTTCAGCACATCCTCAGAGCCTAACCCTTGAACATCGATCCAGGAAACAGACTCACTCTCCAAATAGGGAATACATTCTTCTGGTGTGTGGAGTTGAGTTCGGATAGCTTTGGCCGTAGAATAATCGATCAAGATCAAATGAGTTGGATCGGCATCTTCATCAATGATCAATGTCCCCGGCATACTTCCCGGTTCATCATAGTGATAATCCACATAGGATTCTGCCTCGTCCCACTCTTCTTCCAAGGGAGTGGCCTGTCGAATAGGAGAGGAGATCGCGTGGCTTGGAGATCCGGAGGCTGCTGTCATAACGAAGTGACCGATGATCGAGGTGGGACAAAACAGTGGAACAAAACAGTGGAACAAAATAGTGGGGCAAAATAGTGGGGCAAAATAGTGGGACAAAACAGTGGGACAAAACCCATTGGGTCGATTGGGCTAGGGCTTGGAGGGGACTCTAGCAAAATACGCCCCTTGCTTCCAGCCCACCCACCTGAGGAGGTAAATTACTAGCAGATCAACTCCAGGTCAAAAGACTTGGGAATCACAAGCGCACGTAAGGGGTGGAGGAACACGATGCCGAAGGTGACAACTGCAGCTCAGCTGATCGAACACTATACCCAGGGTGAGCGCAACTTCAACGGATCGAACTTGAGCGGCATGGATCTCCACCAGATCGATCTAAAAGGTGCTGATCTGAGCCATTCCGATCTCAGTGGTAGCCAACTCCAAGGGATTGGCCTGCGCGGGGTTGATCTGAGCTATGCCATTTTAGATGATAGCGATCTCACCAACGCAGATCTACGGGGATCCAGTTTGATGGGGGCCTCCTTGATCGGGGCGCAGTTAACAGGTGCTGTTCTGACTCATGCTGATTATGATGATCATACCCGCTTTCCCGTTGGGTTTGATCCTGTGATTGCAGGCATGGAGAAAGCGGAATCAGCCCATTAATTCGGTTGAGTTGAGCTATGTTTCAGGCTACGCGCCGCCGCCTTGCCCTCTGGTATACCACGATCACAGCTATGTTCCTGCTGGTGTTTGCCGGTGGCTTCTATAGTTATGTTCACAACACCCTCGTTGAACGGATTGACGATACGCTTAAACATGTAGTTGAAGTCGTTGATCGATCGATTGCTGCAGCAGAACAACCGATCAGCCTAAACCAGTGGCTGCATTATAACGAGTCTGCAGAGTTTCCAGAATCTACAGAGCCTCCAGAATCAATCGGATCCCTCAAATCGTTAGCGGTAACACAGGATCAGCTGGAGGAAGATCACATCGATCTAGAGTGGTTCAGCCCTGCCGGAGACTTGATTCGAGATACTCTCTCTAGCCACTTGGGGATCCCGCTTAACCCGCACAGCCATATCGAAACGGTTTACCTCAACTCCGGTGCAGGATTACGCCAGATCACCACTCCGATTCAAGTTGGCCATCAGCTGCTGGGCTATTTGCGGGTCAGCCATCCCTGGTTTGAAGTTACGAAACCAATTCAGCAGTTAAGTCTTGATCTCACACTGGGATTGATCCTGATGGTTGCATCTGCCGCTGCGATCGGTTGGTTCCTCTCTGGGTTAGCCATGGCCCCGGTGCGGGAGTCCTACCAACGCCTGAAACAATTTACTGCCGATGCCTCTCACGAACTCCGAAGTCCGATCGCCAGTCTCCAAACCAATGTTCAGGTTGCCCTCGCAGATCCCGATCTGGATCCTCAAACTCGTCAAACTTGGCAGATCTTAGAGCGAACCACTCAACGCTTAGGCCGTTTGGTCGAGGATCTCTTATTTTTAGCTCGCCAGGATCACCAACCCCAACCTCTAAGGCGAATCTCCTGTCCTTTGGATGAGATCTTGCTAGAAGTCATCGAAGAACAAGAACCCCTCGCTCAAGAACGCAATATTGATCTGCATCTAGAGATTGAGCCTAATCACCCCTCCTTCCCACAGCCTTCTGACTCTGGATCAAGATCTCAAGAAGCAGGCGAGGATCTGTTTCAAGTCTGGGGGGATCCCGATCAACTCATTCGTCTATTCACCAACCTGATTACCAACGCGATCCAATACACTCCCACTGGGGGCAACGTCCAAGTCGAGCTCCAACGTCTAGCGAAACCAGGGATCCCTCAACTCCAGATTCAGGTCAAAGATACAGGTATTGGGATCCCAGCGGAGGCCATCCCTCATGTGTTCGATCGATTTTACCGTCTGGACCAAGCCCGATCGCATACCTGCTCAGCACCCCATTCTCAGCAGGATCTTTCCAGAAGTGCTGTTGGATCAGGATTGGGATTGGCCATTGCTCAGGTGATCGTCAGTAACCACCAAGGCCAGATCCGGGTTGAAAGCCATCCAGGAGTCGGATCAACCTTCAGCGTGATGCTACCCCAAGCCATTTCTATCTAAAAACTGATCCAATCCTATGGGAAGCCATTTCCTCTCTATCCAAACGTGGACTTAGGTAGGCAGAAGGGGATCAAGTGAGGTAACATAGAGAGCCTGAGCGCGTCAAACCCATTTCTTGGAATGCTCAAACTCGTGTGCTGATGTAGCTCAGTTGGTAGAGCAGCTCACTCGTAATGAGCAGGTCAGGGGTTCAAGTCCCCTCATCAGCTTCCGAAAATCCTGTATTAGCAAGGATCCTGGGGAAAGGATTCTGGACTGTTGATGTCTGTTTGGGCCTATTCCGGACAGGTTTGGGCCTAAATTTGGGCCTAGAGGGCCTAAGATAGGGTGAGTTGCTCACTGTTAGGCCCATGCCCACTCGCAGGACTCCCAAGGGGACAGCTGGTGTCTCTGATAACCATGGATCGATCGTGATCCGATACCGTTGGCAAGGCCAGAGGTATAAGTTCTCTCCTGGAGGAGTGTTCTCTCTTGTACATAAGCTTGAGGTTTGTTGCAGTTTAGGTTTCCCCCAGATCTAGAGTCCAGCCAACTTACCAGGGATCAGCCCAAGCCTCCCTATGGCAAGATCCAGGGACAACCGATCGCAGCCGTGAGTCCTATGTCCCCCTATCAACAGATCCGTCTTCAATTCACCAGCCTGACCCCAAGTGAGCAACGGAGCTTACTGCAGGAGTTAACAGCCCTGGCCCAAGATCAGGACAGGAGTAAGCCCCAGCGCAGTATTCTAGAACTGGAGGGATTAGGTAAGGCAACCTGGCAAGGGATCGAGGCTCAGGAGTATGTCGATCAGGAACGTTCTGTATGGAATGGCTAGAACAAAGGAATGGTGGTGATAAAACAGGAAGACTGTGTTGGGTTATTGTTGTGCCTAGCAGTTGATCTCAAGGACTTCAGTTGTTGAGGAGGAGCAGATCTTCAGTCACTAGGATCCGCCGACTTTCAACCCGGATCCCATCATCACTGACCAACATAAGCGAGATCCACTCGGACCCTGGTTCATCAGGTGCATCAGCTTGACGGAAGAGTCCGCCTGCTTGCAGGGGTTCCAAGGGAAACGAGATCGGTTGAATGTAATCAAGGGGATTAATGGGTTCTTCGATCACTGCTCCCAACAAGACATTATTGCCTAGAGGTTCCGTAACGATCGCTTCCAGCTTATAAATGGATCCAGCTCGGACAGTTTCGGGGATCTTGAGCGTGACTGGAGGGGGTAACGTTCCAGAGGTTAGGGTGCTGGATTCTCGTAAGATGGCTTGTTCAACCAGTTGGAGCTGCTCTGGGTTGTCAGGATCCGGACGATAGCGATTCTCAACTTCAACAACAGCATCAAGATTAAACGGACCCCGCTCCGACTGTTGACGCCCCTCAATCCGAGTAGCGATCACTGCGATCCAGTCTGATCCTTGCTGCTCCCAGGATTCAAGTTGGGCGGTGTAAGTTAAGTCTGGATGAGTTTCCCAGAGCTGTTGGAGTGCTTGAGCAACCTGATCTCGATCGAGGCCATCGGCATGGCTGAACTGAGGGGCATAGAGTTCGATTAAGCTCTCCAGATCTTGTTGATTAGCAAACTCGATCTGTTGATCAATCACCGATTGAAGCTGAGCTGGGGCCGGGGTACGAGTCTGTTCAAGGCTGCTATCTAACGTAGTCTGAGCAAGGATCTGAGCTGATGAGGATCCGCCATCAGTGGAGGAGAGGGAAGTCGTTGAAGAGGACGAACTATCTAGAGGTGGCAACGATTGGGCTAAGCTAATTGGAGCTGTAAGGCCCAACAAGACCACGATCAGGCTACTCAGTTTCAAACTCCAAAGTGTAGTGATTGAGCTCAAGGTGTTCCCCTCCTGCATGAATGGTGCAATTCTCAATTAATTGGAGGACAAGGTGATCAACAAGATCCAGAATTCTTGGAGTTTTAGGTTGAGATCATAATGAGAGTCCCGAATAGCAAGAAAGATGCTTTGGAGCTATGAATCTTCTGTCTTACCCAGAGCAGAAGTTGATGAGTATTACTCCTGGATCCCGATCAGTTCCACTTCAAAATCAAGAGTGGCGTTGGGTGGGATCACATTTCCAGCCCCTCGACTACCGTAGGCAAGCTCTGGAGGAATGATCAGACGGCGCTTACCCCCCACCTTCATCGTGGCCACGCCTTCATCCCAACCTCGGATCACTTCCCCAACGCCTAGCCGAAAGGCAAACGGCTGATTGCGACGATACGAACTGTCAAACACCGTGCCATCCATCAACCGACCTGTGTATTGGACAAACACCACTTGATTCGTTTGGGGTTGATCGCCTTCACCAACCACAAGATCTTGATACTGTAAACCAGAGTCTGTGGTAACCAGATCAGCGTCAGAACCTTCAGATCCTGAGTCTTGCTCTTCAACCGTGACCGGAGGATGATCCTTGGATCTGGAAAACGCTGCAGCTGGCAGCCCAGAAGCGAGGAGGAGAGCTACACTCAACACCAGTAAAATAGCCAGAGTTACGATCTTGCGCATGGATCACCTCAAACAGGAATCAGTAGGGATAGAACTTAGTCTTTAACTTCAGCAAACTCAATGATCTGGCCCGCAGCATCCCGGACCCAGAAGATCAAAGGCTTATCCGATCGAACACTATGGGAAATCTTATGCTTACCCATGTACTTGAGCAAGGCTTTGATCCCATCCCGATCAAAACTGCTGTGGCGTTGGCGGGCTGTGGGGGCACCAAATCCTCCTGATCCTGAACTGTAGGGCGATCGGGAATAGTAAGGTGCTTCAGCACTGTAAGGGGAAGATCCAGATCGGGGGGGAGTGCCACGGTAGCCTGTTGATCCTACTCCGATCGGCTCAGAGCTATTAAATCCTGGGTTTGGGGGTGTAGACGTCGGATCAGGGCCACCGGGAATAACATGGATCTGG
>CAZONZ010000036.1:0-16727 GCA_964581005.1 uncultured bacterium | reverse complement strand
AACAGCAAGCGATCCAACAACTTGCGGCTCTCTGGCACAGAGGAAACACCCCTGCCCAACGGGATCCAGCTGTGAGACGTAGCCGTTCAGGGTTGGATTCGGATCCCCGGACAGACTCCAGCGCTAGTCCTAGCCCTCAACCCACACCTCAGTTCCCCGATCCCGCTCCGATTTACCTGCAAGTGACCGCCCAGATCGAAACGGCTCAGCAAACCTATCAGCAAGGTCTCGATCTCCTGCAATTGCTCTCTCCTCCTGTAACTGCTGCCGTGTTGGATCTAAGTCCCACGGAATGGGAAGCCGTCGAGCAATCCTCCTTCCAAGCCTTGCACCGTCTGCAATCGATTGGGATCGCTGCAGGACTCCCCTCTGGTTTTCTTCTAGAAGGGATCCAAGTTCAATTGCAAGGTACGCCTGTCCATACCTGGGCCAATGTAGCCTTACGCGATGAAGTCGAAGCCACCCTGATCCAGTGGCTCAACGAAGCTGTGATCCCTAATCTCCAGGTGGACATGGTGCGGACCAAATCGCAAGTTGAGAGCTTAGTGGCTGCAGTTGAGCCCGTCACGATCACAGTTGAGCCAGATCAATTGGTTGTGCGAGCCCGTCAGGAGATCACGCAAGAAACATTTCTGATCCTGGATCACTTTGGTCTCACCCAACGGCGGGTCAATATTTGGGGATTGGTCGGAGTCGCCACGCTGATGCTCGGCGTCATGGTGATCTTTGTGACGATCCAGCGCCAGTTGCATCCCCATCTGCGCAAACGCGATCGAGTCTTGTTGGTGATGCTGATCTCGACGGTTCCCTTGCTGGCCTCAGGCTTCGGGGTTCAGTTCTCCTCTTTACCGGCTGTGGGCCTTTTGATCAGTAGTTTCTATGGCACAGGTTTAGGGCTTTTGGTTGTCGCAGGTGAAGCTCTACTGTTACCGTTAGTGGCTCCTGTTGCGATCAATACCTTAGGTCCTCTCGTTGCTGGAAGTATCGTCGCTTGCATGGTGGCGGGACAACTGCGATCTCGTGAAGAGTTAGCTCTCTTAGGCGGCGGTGCAGCCCTGACTCAGATGATCTGTCAAGTCGTTTTGAGTTTGATCACAGGCAGTGGACTGGATCTACTGGCGATCGCGTTAGCGGGTGGGACGGGCCTTGGCTGGAGTGTGATCGCATTGGGCGCTAGTCCTTATCTAGAGAAAGCGTTTGATCTGATTACACCGATCCGTCTGTTGGAACTGGCTAACCCTAACCGTCCTCTGTTGCGGCGACTGGCTGCTGAAGCTCCTGGCACGTTTCAGCACACCCTGTTTGTCACCACCTTGGCTGAACGGGCCGCTCAACGATTGAACGCCAATGCTGAACTCGTCCGCACTGGAACGCTCTATCACGACATTGGTAAAATGCTGCACGCTCGTTACTTTATTGAGAACCAGATGGGCAGCACCAACCCTCACACCGAACTCAACGATCCCTACCAAAGTGCTGAGATCATCAAAGCCCATGTGAGTGACGGACTCAAACTGGCTCGTCAATACCGCCTCCCTGCCGCGATCCGAGCCTTTATCCCCGAACACCAGGGTACGATCCGGATCGCCTATTTTTACCACCAAGCACTGCAGCAAGCTAACGGCCAACCAGTCTCCGATGAAGCCTTCCGGTATGATGGCCCGATCCCTCAGTCGCGTGAAACGGGGATCGTGATGCTAGCGGATGCCTGTGAAGCGGGTCTACGGAGTCTGGGAAGCGCCGAAAGTTTGGGGTTAGATGCGATCGAGAAAGCCAAAGACATGGTGATGCGGATCTGTCAAGCCCGTTGGGAAGATCAGCAATTGATCGACAGCGGCCTGACTCTTGCGGATCTTGATGTTGTGGCCGACGCCTTCGTCGAAGTCTGGCGGGAATCCAACCACGAGCGCATCCCCTATCCAAAATTGTCAGAGTCCAGCACCTCCAGCCCGCACGGATCAGCCCCCCTCGCACCCAGTGAGGTTGTTGTGTCCTCCCGTTGGGGATCTCGATCCTAAAGATCTTCTGCCACCTATGAGATTTCAGACCTTGAATCTGGTAGGTCATGCTGGCCTAAAAATCCCACATCACACGGTCATTTGGATCCAATTGATCTGTCACGATACGACCAATCTGATCGATGGCTTGACGATCGGCTTCACTCAGTTGGATCTCAGCAGCCTTAGCATTTTCAAGCACCTGATGGGCATTGCGAGCTCCAGCAATCGCATGAGTCATGGGTTGATCCATTAACCAGGCCAGGGCTAACTGACCTAAGGTAACGTGATAGCGTTCGGCCATGGGACGGAGTTGATCCAGAGCCTGTTGTGCCCGATCAAATAAGTCTCCCTGCAGCAACTTATTCTTGGCCCGATGATCGCCCCGTTCAAATTGATGGCCTGGTTTGAATTTGCCAGTGAGTAACCCTTGCGCCAAGGGGGAATACGCCAGGATCGAGATCTGGTGTTCAACACAATAGGGCATCGCATCCTGTTCAACTTGACGCCAAAACAAGGAATAGGGGGGCTGCAAACTATCAATCCGGCCATATTGAGCGGCTTCGGCCAGCTGATCGCGGGAGAAGTTGGAAACCCCAATCGCTCGGATCTTGCCCTCTTGTTTCAATTGATTCAGTGCCCGCATCGTTTCTTCAACGGGAACGGGCTCACTGCGCCAACTCCCTGCAGGCCAATGAATTTGATACAGATCCAAGTAATCAGTATTCAAATTGCGGAGGGAGCGTTCACAGGCTTCTATCACCTGATCAAACTTGAGATGATTAGCGAACACTTTCGAGGCATACACCACGTGATCTCGAACCGAGGCAAGAGCCTGACCGATAATCCGCTCCGAGTGTCCTTCCCCATAGACTTCCGCTGTATCAATGGTGGTGATCCCTGCCTCAACTCCTGTCTGCAGTGCTTTGATCGTTTCCTCATCCTCGATTCCCACCCACATCCGTTTGCCAGCTTGCCAAGTGCCCATCAGGATCGGGGTGATTTGGATACCAGATGTGCCTAAAGGTCGGGTTTGCATGAGGGGTAACTCCTGGGACACGGTAAGGATAGTGAGCCATTGCTTCAGCGTCAGGCTTTGGGCGATCTTGCCACAGATCCTTCAGCACAGGGTAGCTCAATGTTGGTGGCTCATCTGATCCATCTGCAGAGTCACTGCTACCAACTGCAAGATTCGTCCGACCGGCTGCAGGTTAGGCTACTCCGCACTATCTTGAGCGATCCTAGATTGTCGAGTTAGCTGATTGATCCTCGTTGATTTTCATCTCTGGGCTCAAGCCGCAGGACTTTCAATCTATCGAGTGATTTGCGTAAGCTCATCGTCATTGAGCAGGCTGAGGGCTACAAGCTACAGTTAGAGGGAACTGATAACGGCCTCCGTGGAGATCATTATTAGGTCACACGATACAAGCTAGGCACATAGATCCCTTGGACTTGAGCTAACTCACGCAACTTGGTTTGGCGGGGAGCAGTCCGCACAGCTTGATACGCAGTGATCCATTCATCGATCAATCCTTCTCCGTCACCCATCAAAATCAGATCAAAAAACTCTGCAAACGGTTCTGGATTGGCTGTCAGTACAGGTCCACCGCCGAAGATCAAAGGATCCTGCTCCTGACGCTGGGCTGCTCGAATCGGGATCCCGTACTCCTCCAACAGGTTCAAAATATTGATATAGTCCAGCTCCCACGACACCGAAAACCCGATCCATTCCGGATCCCGTGGCAGTGGATCATGCAGATCAGTAAACAGACGCGCAACGACCACATCGGATCGACTGGCCAGCATCGACCAGATCACTTGATAACCGAGACTGGTGATCCCGACGGTGTAGGTATTGGGAAAGGCAAACAGGATCGGAACCGCATCCGGTTCGGGCTGGGCAGGGGTAAAGAGGATCTGCTCAGCAGCCAGGATAGAGGCAGATGGGCTAGTAACTGGCACAGATGATCTAGAAGATAAGGTCAATTGAACTTTGACTATAACTAAATCGATCTACTCTTGACGATTCTCATGATCTTCCAAGCCAACCTGATTGATTTCGGCACTTTTAAACCCGTTGGGTGGGCTCAAGTTTCGACCCAAAGTCTCATGAGGTTAGTCAGTATCTTCGTTAAGAGATCAAAGTCTGGTGTCTTTCCCTGTTGTTTGAACAATGTGCGCCTCACCGTATCTAGCTCAAACAAAAGTTCACGATGTTCTGGAGAACGAATCAGACTCTGAACCCAACTAACAGCCACACACCGGATCCCGGAGGTCACGGTCTCAACCCGGTGCAGGGTCGAGGAGGGGTAGAGGATCATAGATCCAGCCTCCAGCTTGAAGCACTCCTCTCCTTGACAACTTTCAATGATGAGCTCACCTCCCTCATACTGATCTGGTGAGTTCAGAAATAGTGTGAAGGAGAGATCTGTTCGTACTACCTGATCTTGGCCTGTCATGACCGCATTATCCACATGAGAACCATAGGACATCCCTGGGTGATAACGACTGAAGAGAGGTCTCAGGATGACTTTGGGACGAGCTGCGACCTGAAAAAGCTCATTGCGCTGGAGAGCTTTCATGACAATCTCAGTGAGCGCCTTATGGATGTCTGAACCACTGCGAAGTTGCCAATTGTGCTTAACCCTTTGGGCATGCCAGCCTGCTGTTGTCTTACCGTCTACAAATTCCCCTTGGTTCGCCAACTGCTCGATCTGCTTGAGTTCCTCTGGGTTGAGCACTGCTGCAATACACAGGATCATGACTACCGGGCTCCTCCAAATCGTTGGCCCTCAAATGATAACAGTATTCAACGGCCTCAACAGAAGCTCTTGCAGAGAGTCCCAGTCTAGCTCTGCCTTATGTCTCCCCTAGAGCCGCAGAGAATCTGGATCCATTGCAACTCAAACTTATCTTAATCTTGTTTTTGTCAGCCACTCTTGACATTTATTCTCAATTTTGGGATAACCTTAGAGATCACTATCCCCGTTTGTCTCATATACCGGAGTGCTGAACATGCATCAGAAGACAAAAATTTGGACCCACGTCGGAGCTTTCATTTGCGTGGGAGTGGGCCTAACCTATGTGCCTCAGGTTATGGGATCACCTGAAGGATCCCTTGGAGGATCCCTTGGAGGATCCCTTGAGGGATCAGATGTACAGACACACGCATGGGAACACGATCCTTTGCCTGAGATGCCCTCTGGAACGCTGTTGGCTCAAGGCGGTGAAGGCGGTGAAGGCGGTGAAGGCGGTGAAGGCGGTGAAGGCGGTGAAGAGGGAGTCGAAATCGTGCCCAACACCGAGGAAATGGAGAATGTTGAGACGGGCCAAGCCATTGTCAGAGATTTTGTCAATCAAGTCATCGTTCCCACCTACGAACAATTAAATGAGGAGGCCAGCCAAATGGCTGCAGCCATCATCGCCTTTGCCGATCAGCCTACTGAGGCAACCCTGATGAATGCGAGACAAGCTTGGGTGGCTGCCCGTGCTCCCTGGGAACAAAGTGAAGCCTTTGCTTTTGGACCTGCAGCCTCACTGGGGTATGATGCCGACTTGGACGATTGGCCTGTGAATGAAACAGATGTGATAGCAGTGCTAAACGGAGGTGAGCCGCTCACCATCGAGACCGTTCAAGGACTACAAACTACCCAGAAAGGATTTCACACGATTGAATTCTTATTATTTGGGCTCAACAGTGACAAAGATCTATCCGATTTTACGGATCGTGAGCGGGACTATTTGCAATCCCTTGCTCTAACCTTTGAGCAAACTGCTCAGGATCTGTTGGCTAGTTGGGTGGAGGGGATCGAGGGCAACCCACCGTATCAAGAGATCCTAGTTACAGCCGGGAGAGAAGATAACCCAGCCTACCTAACTGTGCGCTCCGCAGTAGTTGAGCTAGTGGCTGGCATGATTGGCCTTTTGGATGAGGTTGCTCATGAGAAGATCGGTGTTCCTCTAAACACCCAAGACACCTTCGGATTTGAAAGTCGCTTTAGCCAGACATCCTTGGACGACTTTCGCAATAACCTACTCAGTGCTCAGTTTGTTTACCTGACGGAGGCATCTAGTCTGGGCGGATCCGCTAGCAACAGTCTCAGTCGCTACGTTGCCAGCATCGCTCCGGAACTGGATCAGCAAATCAAACAGGAACTCCAGGCGGCTATTGAGGCCATTGAGGCCGTTCCAGCTCCCATTGAATCCCAACTGGATGACAGCACTGCCTTTGCCCAGTTGTCCGAAGCCCAGATCGCTGTATCCAAAATCCTGCAAACTGTTGAAGATGAGCTCTTACCCCTTGTACAAAGCTGACTTAGCTGACTTATACAATTGCCGCATGGGTAACTTGTCAAGTTGCCCTATGCAGTCAACTGCCTTGATCTTGATGAGTTTGGATAGCACTGATGGTTCCCAATTCCATCCCCCATCGTTCTCTCTGGATGCGTTCTTTGATTCACTCAGTTGTTTGGGTGATCCCTTATTTGCTGGGCGCTATTCTATCTGTCTGGATCTATCCAGGTACTGCTTTGTCTGAGGTTGCCATACCCTTGGCAGGAGGAGACACTACAACCTTTATCCACAGTTCCCAAGCCTATGAACAACCGTCTGCTAACCTCACCCAAGAGCATTTGGACAAACATATATTGGGGGACGGTGCGTTTGAGGCTGTCTTCGTCACGGCTCCAGCGAATGTCCATCCAGGACTCGGTCCCTATTTTAACAATGCATCTTGTGTAGGGTGTCATATCGGCAATGGGCGTGGACTGCCGCAGAAGGGGCAGCTATTGGTAAGAGTTAGTGGTGAAGCAGCACCAGCTATGGAAGCATTGCGGGATGGAAGCGGATACCACTTGGAGGATGTTGCACCTGGAGAACAGGTTTTTGCTGTACCAGGTTTAGGAACCCAGATTCAGGATCAGGCTGTTTATGGAGTTACTCCCGAAGCAACTGTTGACATCCAATGGCAAGAGCAGACCGGTGAGTACGCTGATGGGAGCCTTTACTCCTTACGAGTTCCCAATCCAAGGATCACCAGGATCAAGGGTTCTCCTTTAGCAGACACCATGACAACCTCTCTCCGAATTCCGCCACCCGTATTTGGGTTGGGCTTACTGGAGGCAGTACCAGAGGCAGAGATCTTGGCATTCGCCGATCCGGAAGATCACGATACGGATGGCATTTCAGGTCGCCCGAATTGGGTTTGGGATGTGCAAGCAAAAGCACCAGCCTTAGGACGTTTTGGCTTGAAAGCCAATCAACCTCACCTCCTGCAGCAAACAGCGGCTGCCTACGTCAACGATATGGGAGTTACCAATCCCCTCTTTCCAGAGAACGATGGATCTCATGATATTGATCTAGAGACCCTTGATCTTGCTACGTTCTACGTCCAAACTCTAGCTGTCCCCGCTCGACGTTTACTCCAAGATTCGGTAGTTCAGCAAGGAGAAGCACTCTTTGATCAAGCTCAATGTGCTGCCTGCCATATTCCTACTTTGTCAACTGCAACTCATCCCACTATTCCTGAGCTGTCTAACCAAACCATCCACCCTTATACAGACTTGCTGTTGCATGATATGGGGCCTGGGTTAGCCGATCATCGAGCTGACTTTGAAGCAACAGGACAGGAATGGCGCACATCAGCCTTATGGGGGATTGGTGCCACACAGACTGTACTGCCCTACGCAAAGTATCTCCACGATGGCCGTGCGCGAACGTTGGAAGAAGCAATTCTATGGCACGGAGGAGAGGCTAAATCTGCTCAGCAGTCTTTTGAAAACATGACACAATCCGATCGGAGAGCACTGATCCGGTTCTTGCGAACCCTATAAGGGGTTGCGGAGTATTCGTGACCTTAGATCGAACAGAAGATGATCTTAGTCCGCCATCCGATCCCCTATCCGATCCCCTATCCGATCCCCTGGATCCACCTCAAGCCACCAAAGATCAGAAACAACAAACCTCCCAAAGCTGTGAGCAAGCGTTCCGAGAGATACGCCGCGATCCATCGCCCACTCAGAACCGCGATCCCCGCACAGATCCCGTGACCCAGGATCGCTCCTAACGTCACCGCCATCGGCGTATGGGTTGTGGCCAGGGCAATGGTGCTGATCTGGGTCCGATCGCCCCATTCTCCCAGAAAGGTCAGCCCAAAGACCTGTAGAGCTGTGGTTAATCCCAGATGTCCCCACTGAGGGATCCAGTCCCCAGCCACTTTGGCTACAACAGTCTCCGCTTCAGCCGCCTCACTACAGCCCAATTGGGGGGACATACAGCTGGCTGTATACAACAGCTTCACACCAAACCCCAAAAATAGAACCACCACACCGATGTGAACCCAGTGCTCCGGGATCCACCCGATCATCTGACCCAGCAGTACCGAAATCAAGGTCATGGTCGCAAGAGCCGTGATTGATCCGGTAAATACCCAGAGACGAGGCAAACGGGTAGCCAGAATTAGGGAGATGAAAAAGGTTTTGTCTCCCAGTTCAGATAAGGTGATCAGCGTCAGAGCAGCCGTAAATCCTGTCAGCACAGTAGACCCAGAACCCAATTACTCCTCATGATACGTGCAAAGGATGTAAATAGTTATTCATAGTGTTTTCATACTAAGTTCAAATTCGTTTCACAATTTCGGCGCGAATCCCAGCAACCGCAAGCCATTGAGAGTGACCAGTAAGGTTGATCCCTCGTGACCCAGAACCCCAATCGGCAAGGTAATCTGCAGGCCAAAATTAGCGATCAACAACAAGGCCACCGATCCCAGTGCCAGGGTGATATTCTGTCGGACAATGCGCTGCGAACGTCTCCCCAATTGGATCGCTACCTCCAACTTCTCTAACTGATCGGCCATCAATACCACATCCGCTGTCTCCAGGGCTACATCCGACCCCGATCGCCCCATAGCAATACCCACGGAAGCCTGCGCCAAAGCTGGAGCATCATTGATCCCATCCCCCACCATGGCCACTGTCCCATACTGCTGTTGCAGCTTTTGGATCCACATCACCTTATCTTCCGGCAATAGACGAGCCTCAACTTGATCCACTCCTACCGCTATACCAATGGCTTGAGCTGTTCGTTCTTGATCCCCAGTCAGTAGGATTACCTGTTCTACCCCCAGTTGACGAAGACGGGCGATCACGTGATCGGCTCCAGGGCGCAAGCTATCTGTCACCCCAATCAAACCGAGGATCTGCTCCCCATGAGTTACCCATACTACGGTCTGTCCATTACTCTCCAACTGCTCAGCCTGATGAACGAGATCGGGAGCAGGTTGGGGGATGGGAACGTTTGCTGCGCTGGGGAATCGCCCCACCCAAGTCGTGATCCCTCCCAACACACCCTGGATCCCGTGTCCTGGATGAGCCTGCACTTCACTGACCTCAGGTAGCACCAACCCCTGTTCCTGGGCTGCTTGCCAGATCGCTTGGCCAATGGGATGTTCGGAGTGAGCTTCCAAAGCGGCTGCCTGTTGCAACACGTACTTGGCGGATTGAGCTGGAGCTGCGATCACCTGGGTCACCTTCAACTCCCCTGTGGTCAAAGTGCCTGTCTTGTCAAAGGCAATTGCTTTCACCTGACCTAACTGCTCCAGTTGTGAGCCATCCTTAAACAAGATCCCCTGACGAGCCCCCTGAGCGATCCCGGAGATCAGAGTGGGCATGATGGCAGCCATCAAGGCACAGGGAGAGGCTACCACTAGAAAGATCAAGGCTCGATAGATCGTCGTCTCCCAATCCCATCCCCACAGCCAGGGAGGCAGGCAAGACAGCAAAACGCCAGCCACAACCACCACACGGGCATAACCTCGTTCAAATCGTTCAATGAACTGTTGGGAGGGAGGAGCTGTCGTTTTAGCTTCCTGAACCAATCGGATCACCCGTTGCAGCAAGCTACTCTCAGGCGGCTGATGGATCTCCACAATCAGCGATCCCTGACCATTCAACGTCCCGCCAAACACTAGCTCCCCCACCGTTTTCTCCACTGGGATCGACTCTCCAGTAATGGCAGCTTGATTGAGAGTGCTGGAGCCAGAGAGGATCAGCCCATCGGTAGGGATCCTCTCCCCCGGCTTGACCAGAACGTGATCCCCCACCTGCAGTTGAGCCACGGGGATGATCGTTTCCTGACCCTGATGCACCACACGAGCCAGATCGGGTGTCAATTGCATCAACGCTCGGATCTCTCGTTCGGTTCGACCCAAAGCATACCCCTCCAAAGCCCCACTTATGGCGAAGATCAAGATCAACACCCCCCCATCCACCACCAGGTAATACTCCTGACGCCAAATTCCCAGGGTTGCGGCTCCCAGCGCGGCCACGATCATCAATAGATCCACATCCAGCTCGTGTTCCTGCCAGAGGGTGGTGACTCCTTCACGAGCACTCTCAAATCCACCGATCCCGTAGGCCGCAAACAACAGGGCCAATCCCCCGGCAATCCAGTTGATCTGGAGCAATAACGCTCCTAATCCTACCAAAACTCCACATGCTGCAGCTGCGATCAGATCGGGGTGATCCTTAAGGAGATGGGAGAATGCTCCTGAAGAGAGATGAGTTGAAGATGAATCCATGAATTAGAGTCTTGCAAAGCCTCTATACTGTAAACATTGACATTGATGTTAAGGTCAAGCCAGACCGGAGCCCTTGTGACCCCTCCGTTGTTAACGATTAAGGATCTTGTTAATCAGGTGGGAGGAGCCGTCACTCCTCGCATGATTCGTCACTATCATCAGATCGGCTTGATGCCCCCACCTCAACGTTCTCAAGGGAACTATCGTCTTTACTCTCAGGAGGACGTACAGCACCTGCGCCGAGTCGTAGCGCTCAAGCAACAGGGTTTTCAGCTGAGTCATATCAAGCAACTCTTGGAGCAGGATCCCACAGACTCCAAAACGCTAATGGTTCAATTCCACCATCAGTATCAGACCGTCATCCACCAGATTTGGCGTCTACGTCAGACCGCCCAGGCCCTAGAACAGTTACTGAGTAGGGATCAAGCCTGTCAAAGTCTCCAAGTTCATTTGTCCACACAGCTCCAGAGGCTCAATGCACAGACCCAAGAGGGGCTCGCTGGAATGGACGCCTTGTGGTCCACTCTGGATCAGGTCACCATAGATCATCCTGAACCGTTTCAGGAGTCTCTCCACTATCTGCTCCCTGATTTATCCCATCGTTCCGAGATTGAGGTGGATCTGATCCAGAATCTCGTTTTAGCCAGCGGAGATGTTTCGATCATTCCCTTTCTGCAGATTGGCCCAGGAGCCATTGCTGCTGCTCGCCACCATTTGCAGATCAGATGCTCGATTGTTGTAGATACTTCCATGGTTGCTGCTGCCCTCGATCAAGCTCGTCTAGCCCATCTGGGCTGCAAAATCTCACCACTACTCAATGATCCTCATGTTTTCACCGTCAGTGATGCCGAAAATGCCTATTGGCAATCTCCTCAGTGGAAGCAGGATCTCCTAACCCAAGCCCATAAGGCCATTGTTGTGATTGGGTATGCCCCTTCAGTACTGATCGATCTCTGTGAGTTAATTTATCACGATCAGTGTCAACCTGCCCTGGTGATCGGGTTTCCGATAGGATTTAATCATGCTCCAGCGGCCAAACGTCGCTTAATGTCCATTGGAGTTCCTTACATTACCGTATCAGGATCCTTAGGGGGTGGACTTCTAGCTGCAGTAACCTTGAATGCCCTAGCCGCATCCCTCCTGGAGAAACCCAACTGTCATTGCTATCTGCAAAGCTGATTCAACTCTAAACGACCGAGTGAAACTGCTTAACTCGGATCTTAACTAGATTGAGCGGCCTCAACCCCTGCCAGACTGTCTCCGCTTAACACCTGTTCGATCTCAAAGCAGGTACACGTTCAAATTCACGGATATTGGCAGTAACAAGAGTCAAGTCCAGGGCCAGGGCCTGAGCCGCAATCAGTAAATCATTGGGACCGATCGGGGTGCCTGCTTGTTCCAACTGTCTCCGAATCGCTGCATAGTGCTCATCCACAGGTGGATCCAATGGCAATATGGGCAAGACTTCAAGGATCCGTTCGAGTTGCAGCTTCAAACGGGAAGAACCACTTTTAACCACGCCGAATCGTAATTCACACACCACAAGGATGCTTGTACAAACGGTATCCTCTCCAACCGCTGCCATATGCTGAAAGACCTGACCGTGAGGATGTCTGATCAACTCTGAGATGATATTGGCATCAAGCAGGAACTGATAGGTCATGGCTAGAGCTAAAGTGTGATGTCATCCAAAGGAACTAGCCCTTCATCTACGTCAGGAAAAGGATCCTCAATATTAGGCAACGTAGTCAGTGACGACAGCAGGGAAGGGGGAGACATGAGTTCAATAATTAAGCGCTGACCTTCTTTGTGTAGCCAAACGTCTGGACTCGATAAGGCCAATTCACTCGGAATTGTGAGGACTTGATCCTGCCCATTAGATGATAGAGTGATATGAAAACGTTTTTGCATCATACAATCGCGTCGCACCATCTGGGTACCTCTTTAGGCTAACACTGGTTGGTTGCATAGGATCAAGGCTGGATAAAGCCAAGGATCCTTGGGTGCATGTGATCAGGATCCAGCTGGAGGGTTGACGAGTGAGGCTGGAGTGGCTAGATCGGTTCCTGTTACGATCTGCTGAGTCCGGTAATCTGCAGAGGATCAAGTTCTTCTTCTAGCATGTTACGGGCTACTTGTTGGATCCCCCATTGTTGACAGAGCTCGATCCCTTTTTCTGAGTCAGACGCTTGATCAGTTGTTTGAGCTCTCTCTCGGATCCAAGTTCAGCATCTGCTTGACGGTGTCCGGATCCTTATCTCAGGTGGATCCTATAATTGGTGGGTTTCCAACCAGGTTGTAAGATCGGTAAGGGATCCCAGTGGGCTGAATCGCTGCCGCAACCCCTCAGGTTACCCCTCAGAGGATTGGATCCAGGCTTGTACCTGCTCAAGATCCAGATGGAGTCGCTCTGCAATCTGCTCCACGGACAGACCTAGCTCCAACAAGATCGGTACAGCTTCAAGCTTGCCTCTCTGGATTCCTTCATGCAGGGTTTCTTCCTTCCACTTTAGATAAGCTGGGGATAAGTTCATCATCAGTTCTCTCTCCTCCTCGATCAGAGCCTCTTTCTTCTCATCCAATAGTATCTTCCAGTTCCCTAGCAGTTCCAGTACCCTCACCCGCTCTGGATCCTCCACCTTCATCTCCAAAACTTCTTGGATCGCTTGCTGTTGCACCCGACCCCGACCTAGCAACCGCAGCCACAACGTGTCTCGATTTCTTGGAAGTTGATGGATCACCACAATGGCACCCAGCAAACCCGTTGGTAAATGATAGATCCCGGCAGGCCAGCTCTCCTCTGGCTGAGCTTGAAAGCGAGTCAGCTGTTTGTTCGAGGCAGTGGGAGTCAGGATCCAGAGTTTGGGAGGCTTTCCCTCGGAGTTGTCGCGCTCCTGCTGTGCCCTCACCATCAAACCTTTCAGCAGACAGGCCCGGATCTGGGCCTCTTTCACAGGATTACGATAGGGTTCCAGCAAACAAGGGGTTTGAGCCATCCGACCCAACAACCCCAACGGGGAGGGATCCTGCTGGAGATCGGGTTCAAAGTAGAGATCGATCCAGCGAGGTGCATCACTGACTGCTCGACTGACTTGGACATCTCCCCAGGGATCGAGGAATCCACTGAGGAAGTTTTTCGCAAATTGATCATGGGGTTGGCGGGTCACTGCAGCCGGAATCCTGAATCGGGTGTTCGTGCAGAAGATGGGGATGAGCAGGCTAATCCTATACAGATCTAGATCCCGGTTCAGATCTGCAAGCTGTGTCAGCGAACCAAGAATCCCCGCACCTTTAGGTCGGGGAGTGTCAAGATGGCACCGAAGATAGCCTCACGGAAGCGCTTGTGGCTGCAGGCGTTCCCAAGGATCAGATCGTTTTGGCCTTCCACCCTCCGCACGTCAGACCGCACACGGGTTATGCCGTCGCTTGAGTGGATCCGCTCCCATGCCCAAAGGGAGAGAGCAGCTCCTCCAAATAATCCTTGGCAAATGGGTAGAGAGCTAGGCTTGCTTGGCTTTCGCATAGGTCTGCACAGCAAGCCAGTTATCGGTCCCAGAAAGGACAGCTAGTCAGGCAATCGCGAGGATACTGAGGAAGTTTGTGGTCGATTCTCCCCTGAACTCTGGGATCGGTGATGGTCCCGAAGTGAGCCTGGATGGATGATTGTAGGGCTTCGAGGTTGAAACGTGA
Source organism: uncultured bacterium (assembly GCA_964581005.1). Taxonomy (GTDB): domain Bacteria; phylum Cyanobacteriota; class Cyanobacteriia; order Thermostichales; family Thermostichaceae; genus CAZONZ01. Next base: position 2,465 of record CAZONZ010000036.1, on the reverse strand, counting down.
CATGGGTAAAATCGCTTTAGCCTACCACTTTTCAACTGTTATTGGCCATAAATCGTAATCGCTCCTCTAGCTGTTGCAATTGACGGATGAGTTGAGGATTATCTTTCTGCAACTGAACGATCTTTTCACAGCTGTAGAGAACTGTTGTATGATCTTTCCCGCCAAAGGCTTCTCCGATCTTGGGAAGGCTAAGACCTGTATGGTGCCGCATTAGGTACATAGCGACTTGGCGGGCATGACTGATCTCCCGCTTGCGCGAGGAACTCAAGAGATCCTCAGAGCTGACACTGTATTCTTCACAAACCAGCTTAAAAACTAAATCTGGAGTGATCTCTTTAGGCTCAACCGGAGCATTCAAAATAGGTTGAATATTTTCCACCGTCATGGCTAATCCAGAGATCGAAACAAACGCAACAGCCCGGATCAGCGCCCCCTCCAACTCTCGAATATTTGTGGTGTACGTTGACGCAATGTACTCAATCACATCCGGAGGTAATCGCATCCCTTCATACTCAGCTTTTTTTTGCAAGATTGCCATCCGAGTTTCAATATCTGGGATCTGGATCTCCGCCACCAATCCCATCGAGAAGCGTGAGCACAGACGCTCTTGTAAGCGAGGGATCAATTGGGGAGAGCGATCGGAGGCCAGAACGATCTGTTTCCCGGTCTCATGTAGCGTATTAAAGGTGTGGAAAAACTCTTCTTGGGTGCTTTCCTTGCCTTCAATAAACTGAATATCATCCACCAGCAACACATCCACATCCCGGTAGTGTTCTCGGAATGCTTGCATACTGTTGCGCTGGATCGCATTGATCAGATCGTTGGTGAAGCGCTCTGTGGACACGTAGGAGATCTTGGCTTGAGGATCGCTTTCGAGGCGGTAGTGACCGATCGCTTGCATCAGATGGGTTTTGCCCAAACCGACTCCCCCACAGAGAAACAGGGGATTGTAGGCTTGACCCGGCATTTCAGCTACGGCTAGGGCAGCGGCATGAGCCATCCGATTGTTGGTCCCAACGACAAATCGAGAGAAGGTATATTTGGGGTTAAGTTCAGCCGTCCGTACTGGTAAAGCACGGGACATATCGATCGCAGGGATCCGGCCAATCGCAGACACTTCCGGTTCGATCCACTCTTCTGGACCTTCATCCACGACGGTGAACAGGATCTTAATCGGTTCGTCCGACTCCAAAATCGCTTGGACCACCTCAGCGATCGTGGGAGCGTAGTGCTTCATTAACCAGCTGCGAGCAAAGTGGTTGGGGGTTCGGATCGTGAGGCTGTGATCGGCCAAGGATTCCGGTTTAGCCGTTTTGATCCAGGCTTCAAACGTGGGGCGGCTGAGTTGAATCCGCAGGTGGCTTAGCACCTTATCCCAAAGTTCGTCCAGCGAGATGTCCTCAGGCATGATTTGATCACAACACCCATCGATTGACTGGGATCGAAATCCATTACGGTTTTCCATCATTTCAGCCCTAACTCTGCTCTGAGCCACGGTTTTGGCCGCTTGATCCATACCTGTCAACCGAAGTCGTGAGAGATTGGAAGCCATCCCACCAGGGGTAGAGACAAACTGCCGATTAGCGATTCCGACCCAGAGAGAGCTAGGATTTCCCACTTTAGCGGGTGATCTCTCCCTAGCCAATCTGGTATTGGAACCCAAAGTTCGCTATAATCTCAAGTCCGTGTATTAACGTGGCTGGCAGCCGATCCGGCAGCACATCCTGTCAGCTGAGGCTCTACCCTTACTTCTACACGCAAATTTTCGTTCAGGGGATAGGTGACATGGTTAAACGAACATTACGCGGCACCAATCGCAAACGAGTTCGGACCTCAGGCTTCCGGAGCCGCATGCAAACACCCGGCGGACGGCGAGTGCTCCAACGGCGGCGGCGGCGCGGTCGGGCTCGGATCTCAGTCCAATAATTCCAGCCGCTTGCCCAAGATCCGCCAACATTCTGCTGCTATTCAATCAGCCTCGATCAGGGCTCCCAAACATTATCGTTAGTGTGGCAACATCATCGTCTCTAGCTCATCTCTCCTCAGATCACGAGATCGGGAGTTCTAAGATCCAGTAAGATCTAGCGCTGATGCTCCTAATCCCTGGTGATGATCTAAGCGAGATTGACCTTTAATATCCTGAGTTGGTATCCTGAGGCCCTTTAGATCAGTACGATCCTGATGATCCTCTTAATGATCCTCTGCTGATCTCTAGGACTTAAGCCCACTATGTTGCATGCTCGCTATCGACTGAGAAACCGCCATGCCTTCCCCAGGATCTACCAACGGGGTAAACGGCAAGGAGGGTCGTTGTGCGGATTATCCTGGCTACCGATCCCCGCCCAGTCTGATCAAACTCCTCAGGTAGCTGTGGTAGTGAGTCGCAAAGTCTGTCGTAAGGCGGTTGGGCGCAATCGGATCAAACGACAATTACGAGCAGCCCTGCAACCCCTTCTACCCCAGAT
>CAZONZ010000035.1:15295-16894 GCA_964581005.1 uncultured bacterium | reverse complement strand
TTGGAGCCGACACCTGATCCTGCAGGTGCGCGCTTGGATCCGTGGTCAGCTTCAACTCAGCGAGGGGGATATATCGATCTGCCATGTGGAGTGCGGGTGGTGGGATCGAATTGGTATGGATCAGCGGCTCCACGAGCGGTTCAGGATCTGGCTGAGATGATCAAGGCTTTGCCTCCAGGTCCAGATCAAATGATTGCGATGGTGCATCACGGGCTAGAAGGGCAGATCGCTCGCTACAGTGGGGCGATGCGCTACAACGAGTTGCTGCCACTGCGACAGGCCGGGGTTCATTATTTAGCTTTGGGTCACATTCACAAGCATTACACCGAGGAAGGCTGGATCTTTAATCCGGGATCCCTGGAAGCCAACAGTATGCTGGAGTGTGAGTTTGAGCGAGGAGCTTATCAGGTTGAGATCCATGCAGGTGAGATCCGAGCACACCTGACCCGTGACTATCAACAACGCCCGATCTATCGGCTCCGATACGAGGCGAAAGGGAAGGAAACGTTGACGGATCTGGTTGCAGACATACTGGATCATGTTGGCCAAGCCAAGATCAGTCCTGATCCACCTCCAATCGTAGAGCTGAAGTTGACCGGGCAAATTGGGTTTCCACGTCATGATCTCGATCAACGACAGATTCAGCAGTCGATCCAATCGTTAACAGGAGCACTGATCACGTTATTTCGCTTTGAAGCCTCAACGTTGGAGTATGCACTGGCTCCCAATGTGATCGAATCGGATGAGCGCTTAGCGGTTGAAGAGCAGGTCTATGAAGATCTGTTTGCAGGTCACGCCCATTATCGGCGGCGAGCAGGTGAGTTGGCCAAGATCCTGATGGGCTTAAAAGAAATGGTTCTGGATGAACGTCCAGAGTCAGAGATGTATCAGCATCTCCATCAGATCTACTTAGGTCAGACGATGGAGGATGAGTAATATGCGGATCCTATCAGCCAGCCTACGCAATTTCAAGTGTCATGCGGATGCCTATTTCACGTTTGAGATGGGGACAAACGCGATCTGTGGCCAGAATGGTGCGGGTAAGACCAGTATTTTAGAAGGGATCGCCTGGGTCTTGTTTGATCACACCCCCTATACTCAGGAAGATATGATCCGAGCCGGAGCCAACAGTGCTGAAGTTGCGGTTCAATTTGTCTCGCATCTGGATGATCGGACTTACGAAGTTCGTCGAAGTACAACCCACGGATATCAACTCTATGATCCTCAGCTTAATCACCGCCTCGAACATGAGCGTAAAGTCGATGTTCTGAGTTGGCTGCGTCAGCATTTAGGAGTCCCCATAGGAACTGATCTGGCCCGACTGTTTACAACAACGATCGGGGTGCCCCAAGGAACGTTTACAGCTGATTTTCTCAAGCCTGCCAGCGAACGTAAACATGTTTTCAATAGTATTCTTAAGGTTGGGGAATATTTGGAGGTTTCTAAACAGTTATTGGGGTTGGAGAAGCATAGCAACGAGTGTGTCAACCAGATCAAGCATGAGATCGAACTTCTTCAAGTCCAGCTGCAGGAATGGGATCCCTTGCATGAGGAACAACGACAACTCCAGCTAGAACAAGCTGAGATCGTAACAACACT
>CAZONZ010000035.1:12459-15195 GCA_964581005.1 uncultured bacterium | reverse complement strand
GTTCAGAAAGAATGGGATCGGTTGATGCGAATCCAGCAGGATCTGAGCCAGCTCCAACCTAAGATCGATCATCAAGTTGCGTTAGAATCTCGACTTACCGATCTCCAAACAAAGCTGCAACAGTTTCAATCCCTTCGCTTCCAGTTGGATCAAAAGCAAAAGGAACGAGATCAGATCCAAAATCGATTCACTCAAGTCAACGAGCGTATTCAGCATCGAGTCGATCTTCAATCTAAAGTTGAGCAGATCTCTGATTTGGAACAACAGCTCGAACGACTAGGATCCCAACTGAGTCGAGTTGCGGCAGCGCGTCAGTTTCAGGAAGAGATCCAGACTACTGTTGCACTCGGTCAAGATCAGCTATCGAACCATACACAGCAGGTCCAACAGATCCTTCGATCCCTCGATCGACTCCAAAAAGATTTCCCTGCGATCAAAACCCAACTTGCCTCCATCCCGCCGATTTTGACCCAAGGAACAGCTCTTACCCATCAGATTCTCCAACAGCTCGATCAGATCCTGGTTGATATTTCCGATCAAGTCTCTCCAGCTCAACTCCAAGCTCAGCAACGTGAGATCCGCCAGCACCTTCAGGATCTTTACCAAGCAAAAGTCAAGGTTGATCAGTTGCCAGAACTGCAGATCGAACGTCAGGATCTTGAAACCAAGCGCCACGATCTTGAGGGTGAGATTGAGGATCTAGAGTGGAATTTAGAAGCAGAAGGTACCTTCACTCGCCAACAAGCTGATCTCCAAGATCAATTAGCTCACCTAGGAGATCCACGGGCGCAAGCGAAGATCTGGGAGCAGGAATTGAGTCAGCTGCCGCAGTTAGAGGTGAACTGGCAACACTTTCAGGATCAATTAAGTCACCAGCATCAGCAACTTCAGGCTCTTGATCAGGATCTACACCAGCTGGCCTATGTCGATACAGAGATCCCTGCCATGCAGCAGCAGCGGCAACAGTATCGATCGGCTCACCAACGTTATCTCCAAGCTGAACCGCTAGCTCAAACCCTCCAACAACGCCAAACGGATCTTGCTCAGGCTCAACACCACCTTCAAACTGAGATCCAGCAGGGATCCCAACTTCAAGCTCAGATCCAAGCCATGCAATCCCGCTTCGGCACCTTGACGGAGCTTGCCCAAGCCCATGCCCAACTCTCCCAAGATCTTCAAGATCTTCAGGATCCCCGTGGTCAAGCCCAGCGGTTACAGGAGGATCTGAAGCAACGCCCTCAGCTGCTGCAAGATCTTCAGGATCTTCACACTCAACTGCAAGGGAGTCAGCAACGGATCCAAGACCTTGATCAAGAGTTAGCGAAAACAACAGGCTTAGAAGGAGCTTTATCGGCTCAACAAGCGATCCGGGAGCAACACCGATCGGCCTATGAAAACTACCTCAACTCTTTACCGATCGCTCAAACCCTGCCCGAATGTGAAACAACTCTTCAAAAGGCCCAACAAGAGGTTGATCAAGTCCTTAACCACTTAACTCAACTCCAGGATCAGCACAAACAACTTGGAGAAACTTATGATCCACAGCAGCATGAGCAACTCAAAACAACTCAACGGCAAACTGAGTTAGAACAAGCTCGACTCCAAACCCGGATCCAAGCCATTCAGCCTCAATTAGAACGGATCCAAACCCGGATTGATCATCTCAAAGATCTGCAAGAGCAGCAGAAACAACAGGGGATCAGTCTCAAAGAACGAGAACGCTTACATCGGTTTATCAAGTTTTCGCGGGAAGTTCTCAAGCGAGCAGGACCACGGATCACAGAACTTTACTTGCAAAATGTTAATGTTGTTGCCGATCGCCTCTTCCGCGAGATCCTGAATCGACCCAACGTAAGTCTGAATTGGGAACCGGATTATGATATCACGATCCAGGAAAGCGGTTGCCCTAAGCGTCGATTTATTAGCCTTTCGGGAGGAGAGCAAATGTCTGCTGCTCTGGCAGTCCGCCTAGCTCTGCTCAAGGTTCTGGGAGAATTGGATATTGCCTTTTTTGACGAACCAACCACCAACATGGATCACCAACGTCGTCAACGTTTGGCCGAAGCGATCACCAATATTCGATCCTTCAAGCAGTTGTTTGTGATCAGTCATGATGATACCTTTGAGCAAGTAACGGAAAATATTATTCGGGTAGAGCGATCCGACTTAACCCCGATCAGGGAGGCTGATAATGGTGCTTAGATCAGCTCAGATCCATGCCATTTTGGATCAGAAACGAGATGCTTTTGCTAACTTTGATCGAGGGATCGCAGAGCGGCGGGAACTTTATTTGAAAGCCATGCGTAAGTTATCTAAATGGTCGAGTTTGGAGATTGCTGAGAAGTTAGCCTCGATCTCTGAACCTGGAGCTCTAGCAACATCGGAATGGGATCGTTATCGCAGCTGGCCGATCGCATTTCCCCACCGTTGGGCCAATCACGAAGAAAGTCATGCATGGGTTGATAAAACAATCCAAAATATTCCAACCTTTGCGGTGGATGGGTCACAACTTTATCCGGATAAAGCGATCTCTTTGCCCGTGGCGTTAATCCAAGTCGGTTGGTATGAAAATCGGCATTGTCAGGAAGGGATCTATGAGAAAAGTATTCGGATCGATGTATTGACCCCAACGGATCTAGGTGCAAACACAAGCGGTGAACCGAAAGAGCGAGTGGTTAATATGCGGCGGTTTCAAATGGAAACGGATCGGCTAGCGGAGTACATGCTGGATCAAGC